>JACQDS010000008.1 GCA_016200995.1 Candidatus Azambacteria bacterium
ATGCTCAAATGTCAGCCTGTCAAAAAGCTCAAGAACGGTCAGGATCTTCCAATCCTCCTCGTTTAGAAAATCTATATCCGCCAGACTCTGAACCCTTTGCATCTGGCTTTCAAGCAGACCCCTATCCTCCAGCTCCGAAACTATGGCGTCATAATGCCCGAGCTGCGCTATTTTTCGAGCCGCCGCTTCATCGCCGGCAAGATCATTTCGCGGATCTATTTTTTCCTCGGTCTCTAGCATAAATATGATTATATTATCGTATTTTAATTATAACATCCCGCGCCTTTTTTAAAAGGCGCGGGACTTTGGATTGCTAATGCATACAAGCGCCCCACATATTCAGTTTTTTCTCTTTCGCTTTTCTCTCCGCTTCTTTAAAAATTCCGCTGTATTTTACATCCGGTTTTTTGGTGTACGCTTTTGCGTACCCCTCATCCACAAGCTCTAAATTCACAAATGTATCATCAATATAAACATACCTTAAAAGCCTGCCATAGGCATCTTTCTCTGAAACATCCTTTTTAAGCCGGACTGTTTTCCCCAGAACAAGCTCTTTATTTCTTTCCGACGCTTCCTTGCCAAAGCATTCAACCGGGCTGTCCGGCTTGACCGACTCCGGCGTGTCCATGCCTATATAGCGGACTCTCTCGCCATTATCAAGAAGTATCGTGTCGCCATCCACAACTCTCTTTACTAAAAAATATTCGACTTCTCCGGAATGCCTTGCAATGCTCGGCAGGAAGGCCGATCCTGACCTTTGATAAAAAGGCAAAGCAAAAACTGACAAAATAAAAAACGGCAAAATATATAATATTTTTTTATAATATTTAAAAAACATAATACAAATTATAACATAAAAATGCGTTAAAAAAACCGGCTTTAATTTTTAAAGCCGGTTTTTATTACTACTTAAAAACATATCCTTTTGGCACCACCGTTATGCCGTCTATAACTTCAAACCCTCTTTCTTTGTCCTCATCATGATTTACTCCGATCAATATGCCTTCAGGAATAATTATCCCCTCGTCAATGATCGATCTTACTATCTTGGCATGCGCCCCGATCTTTACTCCGCTGAAAATCACGGATTCAATAACAGAAGCTCCGAAATCAACACGGGCATTCCTCCCGAATATTGACATCTCAAGAACAAGAGGAGCATCCAAAATGCATCCGCCGCTAAGCATAACATTTTGATCCTTGCATTGGTTTTTAAAAGGAGCGACGGGATCGTCAACATGACGATAGTCTCTTGTCTTTTTTGCCAGCGGCAAGTAATCAGGAAATGTTCTGATCGGCCAATTTTCATTGTAAAGATTTAGGATCGGCTTATTGCTCGCAAGATCCATATTGGCGGCGTGATACTGCCCTATCCTTCCGACATCTCTCCAATAAGAACTATGATTATTAGTGGAAAAATCAAAAGCAAATAAATTACCTTTGCTCTTAACGATCTTTGGAATGATGTTTTTTCCAAAATCGTGCTCGGAAAGATCATTCAAGGAGTCCTCATGCAAAAGCTTCGTTAAGTAATCAAGATGAACGATATAGTTTCCCATGGAAACAAAGCAGTACCCGGGTCTGCCGGGGATCTCTTTTGGTTTTTCCGGCTTTTCTTCAAATCCGATGATCTTATGTTTATCATCAACTTGAATAACTCCAAAATTCCCGGCCGCCTCATTTGAAGGCACTACTAAAGCGCAAACCGTAAAATCAGACTTCATACCATCGTGAAAATCCTTCATCTGCTTAAGATCAATATTGTAAATATGATCTCCAGCAAGGATCGCAACCTGACTTATCTCTTTCTCCCTTGAAATAAATTCAAGATTCTGAAAAACGGCATCCGCCGTGCCCTTGTACCAATCCTTACTGATACGCATCTGCGCAGGCACAACTCTCACACTTGATCCATAGAAAGGATTAGAAAATCCGAACTTATCAATGTGGTCGATCAACGGCTGAGAGCCATACTGAGTCAAAATGATTGTTTTTCTTACATCTGAATTTATGATGCTACTCATCACAAAATCAAAAATGACATACTTTCCTCCAAAAGGAACAGCTGGCTTTGCCCTGTTTAATGTCAGAGGCATAAGCCTGGATCCTTGCCCTCCAGCCAAAACAACAGCCATCACATTTCTCATAATTGCTTACTCCTTGCATAGTTGTGGTTAAAAAGTTTTTTTAAAGAACAATAAAAGCAGAATTTTAATACAAATTTCCAGATATGTCAATGGTTTTTAAACGCTTTTTGTTGTAAAATATATCATATGAAACTCTACAGACTTTATTTGAATAAGATCTGGCAACTGTCTTTGATAGATTTTGTTTTGGTCTTTGGCATCGCCAGCTTTACGACCGTTTGGCCGGTCTACTTAAAAAAGGTTTTGCAAAATGACACGATGGTCGGAGTTTTTTCCGCTTTGATTTCATTGGCGTCAATTCTGCTTTCTTTGCTTTTTATCCCGATAATAGAGAAATACCCGAAAGTAAAGATATTCTCTATTTCGGCCGTCGGCATGTTCATTTCTTTATTGGCATATTCATATACCCAAAACATCTATGCTGTCATTTTAATATCCGCGATCTTTGTCGCTTCAATGGTTTTTCACCAAAACTCATTTGGCATTATGATACGCGATCAATCCTCGGCCTCTGAAATAGGAAAAACCGAAGGCATCTTGTTCACACTTTTAAACTTAAGCTTCATAATCTCCCCGCTTATCGCCGGACTTATAATGTCACAGGTCGGGCTTTCCGAGGTCTTTATTTTTTCCGCCATATTTATTTTCACAGCCTTCATAATGTTTCGGATAGCCATTCAGATCAAAGAGGTTCCGCGCAATGGCGAGCTCCATAAAAATTTATTTAAAAACCTGAAAGACTTCTTTAAAAATAAGGAGCTTGTGAAAATTTATGTGGTCAGTATGGGCATCAGCTGGTGGTGGGGATTTATATACACCTATCCACCGCTTCTCATACTGGACAAAGGCTTGGATCCTTTATTAATAGGAGTGTTTTTATTTTTCATCCCGATACCGCTTCTGTTGGAATTTATAGTGGGAAAAATGTCGGACAATATGGGTTTTAGAAGATTCATCTTTTCAGGATTTGTAATACTCGCCATTGCGAGCGCGCTGGCATTTTTTGAAACAAATATATATATGGTGCTTGCATATTTAGTGCTTGCAAGCTTTGGCGCCGCAATGATAGAGCCGCTGAGAGAGGCGTACTTTTTTAAAGTGACAAACCAAGAAGAGGAGGAAAAATATTACGGCGCCTTTTTGACAGCCGTTGATTCCGGACATATGCTCGGCAAACTTCTCAATGCCGGAATACTGATATTCTTGCCTTTTAAATTCATCTTTCTCGCTATATTTTTGATGATGCTTCTTTTCGCCTACTCAAGCTTAAAGCTCGAAAAATAATTATATGCAGGTAAGATTCTCGCAGATGATCTTTCCAAGAAGCATTCCGGAATTAAAGCCGATATAAAGTATTATGCTTATTCCAACGGCAAAGATCACCGCTATATAAACTGAAGCCAAAACAGAGAGATCTCTTTTGGCTTTGTCTGTCAATTGCTTTGGCAATGTTAAATTGCTTTTTGAAACTACCGGGTCAAAAGCTTTCTGGTATGTTTTCGGATTGCCCATAAAGATCCCGCAAGAGTTGCAAAATAAAAGATCTTTTTTTATTACCAGCACACTGCCGCAGACTTTGCAAAAATATTTTTTTTCTTGTTCCATGCAAATATTATACTACAGATTTTCAGAATCCGCGAGCTTAAAGATAACTCTTTTCACTTCATCAATGCTCTCTTTGTCATGTATTGAAACCGGCAAAACATTTTTTGAAACTTTTTTTAAAATTTTCACTTTCTCATCCACCTCTTCCTTTGAAAAAAGATCGTGCTTAGTCAAAAAAACATATTTCTCGCGAGAAGCAAGCTCCGGGTCATACTCCGTCAATTCATTCTGCACCGTCTTGTAATCCTTCAAAAGGTCTTCAGATTCGGAAGAGATAAAATGGATCAACGCTTTTGTTCTTTTGATATGCTTTAAAAATTTTATGCCAAGTCCCTTGCCTTCCGACGCGCCTTCAATAAGCCCGGGAATATCGGCAAGTATCAAGCCGTCAAGCACTCCGAGGTTCGGCTCAAGAGTGGTAAATTTGTAATTGGCGACTTTGGCGCTTGCGGCCGTCAGTTCGTTTAGCATACTTGATTTTCCGGCGTTTGGAAAACCGACAAACCCAACCTGCGCTATCAGCTGAAGCTCAAAAAATATATGAAAATACTCCCCTTCTTCTCCGTGTTCAAATTCCTGAGGCGACGTATTTCTGCTTGATTTAAACTCAACATTCCCTCTGCCGCCATTGCCTCCGGAGGCTATCTTTAAAGTATCGCCGACATTTAAGATCTCTTTTTTCTCTCCGGTATCCAAGTTGTGAACTATCGTTCCTATGGGAATTTTTAATGTGATATCCTCTCCGTTCCTGCCGTACATTTTTTTCACCATACCGTTTTGGCCGTTTTCCGCGCGAAAAACCTTCTGAAACCTGAATTGGTTCAAAGCGCTAAGATCCGAAACGCCAATGACAAAGACAGAGCCGCCGTTGCCGCCGTTGCCACCATCCGCGCCCTCTCTTGACTTGCTTGTGTCAAAATGCGCCCGGCCGTCCCCGCCCTTACCTCCATAGAGCTCAATTTTCACTTCATCAACCAACATAATTTTAATTTAATGACACACAGTCATTTATATATCAAAAGATAGAAAAAGACAATACGGAGCATCAATTAATAAAATAGTCCTCAAATTCCGGTTTCGGAAAAGTTG
>JACQDS010000066.1 GCA_016200995.1 Candidatus Azambacteria bacterium
ACGCATCGGATCTTGTTTTCACAGGATTTTTCGGAATGATAGATCCGCCGAAAGAAAATATCAAAGAGGCGATAGAAAGATGCAAAAAAGCCGGCATAAGAGTTTTAATGCTGACCGGAGACCACAAAAAAACGGCGCTTGCCGTGGCAAGAGATATAAATTTAATACACAAAGATATAATGGAAGAAAGACGAGTGATGACGGAATCCGACCTTGCCGGAATTTCTGAAGAAAATTTCACAAAGATCGTCAGAGAAGCCGTTATTTTTGCCAGAGTGACCCCCGAAACAAAATTTAAAATAGTCAGGTCCCTGATGAAAGACGGCAATATAGTTGCTGTCACCGGAGATGGAATAAATGACGCCACAGCGCTTAAGCAGTCCGATATAGGTGTCTCTATGGGCATCACCGGCACGGATGTCGCCAAAGAGGCTTCCGAGATGATACTTGCCGATGATAATTTTGCTTCAATAGTTGACGCCGTTTTGGAGGGCAGAACGGTCTTTAACAATGTCAAAAAAACAAGCTTTTATCTCGTCACGACAAATGTCGCCGAGGGAGCCACGATCATCTCCGCTTTGGCTTCCGGACTTGCCTTGCCGCTTCTGCCTATCCAGCTTTTATGGCTCAATCTCGTCACCGAGGGGCTTGTCGTCGTCGCTCTGGCATCAGAGAAAAATCACGCCGGCGCGCTAAGCAAAAAACCAAGGTCAAAAGAAGAAAAGATATTGTCGCTTGATGTTCTGCCGCTTTTGTTTTTTATGGTTTCTTTGATGGTTGTCGGAACGATACTTTTGTTTACGCGCTTTCTGCCGCAAGGCATTGAAAAGGCGAGAGCGGCCGCATTTTCTTTTATGGCGTTCTCCCAGCTTTTCAATGTTTTGAATATGCGTTCGCTTGAGCTTTCAATATTTAAGATAGGATTTTTCTCAAATAAATTTATGGTTTTTGCTCTCATATTTTCCGTCGCCATTCAGCTTTCCGTCATTCAGATCCCATTTTTTCAAAAAATATTCGGTTTTGAAGCATTGAGTTTTAACGAGTGGATGCTTTTAGCCGGATATGCATCTTTGATAGTCGTCGTCGTTGAGGCGTATAAAATTTTCAAAAAAAGATATAAAACCAAAGAGGAGTAATTTTGCTTTTGAATGCATTTTTGATATCATATATCTATGACCTATCTATTTTTAAAATGGAAGTTTCTTGATTCAAATATTGATTTTTTAAGATCGTGGTTTTTGTTTCTCAAATTCGGCCTCAACATCTTTTCAGTGCCGCTTCTTTTGAGGACTTTTTTTTGGCCGTGGCATAGATACCAAAGCGCCTATCCGAGCGGGTTTGATCCCAAGGCTATCTTATTCGCTCTTTTTGGCAATATAATGTCCAGGGTCATCGGCATGATACTCAGAGTATTTTTTATTCTGATAGGCCTTGTTTTTGAGATCTTTATATTTATTTCCGGCATTATTCTTTTTGCGCTCTGGTTCATTCTGCCGTTTCTAGCTCTATACTTTCTGTATTTAGGTATTCTGTATTTAATCTTTTAACTTTTCACTTCCAACTTTTCACTATTTTATGTTTTTCAATTTAAGATCGACAAAAAAATATCAAGCGATACTTTTTCCGAAAATTTTCGTTAAATCGCTTTTTTGGATCTCGCTTCTTTTGGCATCTGTTCTGCTTGCCGCCATATTGCTTCCCAATACCCATATTTTTCCGCTGACATTTACAAGCGCCGATATAAATGGCTGGTTTTTCGTTTTTCTCTTCATTGCCTCATCCGCCTTTATGCTTTCCGTTTTTTACAATACATATTTAATGGACTATGAAAACGAGAAAAAATTATCCGACGTTATTGATGGTTTGAAAAACGGCGCGGATATCAACTTGGCGGAATACCTTGATTATGATGCCGCGCTCGCCATACATAAGGCGACACTTTTTACCCAAAGAAAAAAAATACAGCTGACATACAATTCGGTGTTTTTGTTTCTGCTTGAAAATCAAAGATCAAAATTCATCTTTGACAGGCTCCTGATAAACGGCGAGCAGTTCAGAAAGAGCTTGGAGGTGGTGGTGGCAAGCCAGAAAAAAATAGCGTCGGGCGATGCTTTGGCCGGCGAGCTTGAAGAGATATTGCTTCGCGCCGTTGATATCGCCGTGAAAGCGGGAAAGGAAAAAATAACGTTCGGTTCTCTTTTTTCCGCCATAGTGCTTTACGATAAAGTGCTTGAGAATCTCTTTTTTGAATACGGGGCGAAAAAAGATGATGTTGTCAATGTTTCCATTTGGGAAGAAAATTATTACAAAGAATATTTTATCAAAAAATCCGTCATAGAAGGGCTTGGCAGGGTTCAAGGCATAGCCGACAGCTGGACTTTCGGCTATACGCCAGTGCTTTTAAAATACGCTCATGAAATGCATTCCTCCGATTCGCCCGGGGCGCACATTCACGCTTTGGGGAGAGACACTGAGATAAATAAAATTGAAGAGATCCTCTCTTCCTCCGGCAAAAAAAACGTCATTTTGGTCGGCGAGCCGGGTGTGGGAAGGGAAAATATAATACTCGGATTTTCTCAAAGGATAAAAAGAGGGATAACCTATGGCGCATTAAGACACAAGAGGCTGATGATGCTTGATATGAACGCCGTGATATCAAGGACAAAAGATGCTTCAGAGACCGTCGCCTTGCTTGAAAAAATACTTTCCGAGTGCCTTCACGCCGGAAATATCGTTTTGATCATTCTTGATATCCACAACTATCTTGGCAAACAAGAAAAAGAAAGCGTCGCTTCTTTGGATATCTCCGGGGTTTTGACGCCGTATTTGAAGTCCGACAAATTCCAGCTAATAGCCGTCACCGACCATTCGCATTATCATTCAAATGTTGAGGCAGTGCCATCGGTTTCCGTTCTGCTTGAAAAAGTTGAGGTTGCGGAGTTCAATGAACAAGAGACCATTTTAAAGCTTGAAGACCTGGTGCCGGCGATAGAAAGCCACAACAGAGTTTTTGTCTCCTATCACGCGCTTTTGGCGGTGGTGGCGGATTCCGGCTCTTACATTCAAAATATTCCCTTCCCGGAAAAAGCGATCTCTTTGCTTTCTGAGGTAGTTTCTTTTGTTAAGTCCAGAAAAGTTTACGGAAATATAGTGACGCAAGACCACGTGACGGAAGTGATCTCGCAAAAAACCGGCATACCATTGGGCAGAATAGAAGGCGATGAAAAATCAAAACTTTTAAATATGGAAAGCCTTTTGCATGAAAGGGTCATCGGCCAAGACCAAGGTATCAAAGCGCTTTCAGAAGCGATGCGCAGGGTCCGCGCCGGAATCTCCGAAAGAAAAAAGCCGATCGGAACATTTCTCTTTTTGGGTCCTACCGGAGTCGGAAAGACAGAGACCGCCAAAGCGCTCGCCAATGTATACTTTGGCTCGGAGGAGAGAATGATCCGACTTGATATGTCTGAATACCAAGATAAAAATTCCATCCAAAGGCTGATAGGCAGCGCCGACACCGGCGTGGAAGCCCAATTTGCAAACAAGATAAGAGAAAATCCTTTTTCTTTGGTGCTTCTTGATGAATTTGAAAAATCCCACCCGGACATAGCCAACCTGATGCTTCAGGTTTTGGACGAAGGCCGCTTGACCGACGCCTATCAGAAGAAGATCTCTTTTAGAAACACGATAATCATCGCCACCTCAAACGCCGGAGCGGAGTTTGTCAGGGAATACATTCTTTCCGGCCAAAACCCGGATGTTTTGCATGATATTTTGATAGACCACCTGATAAAAGAAAGAATATTCAAGCCGGAGTTTTTGAATCGTTTTGACGCTGTAGTCGCTTTTTCTCCATTGACCAAAAAAGACATAAAAGAAGTGGCAAAGCTTCTTCTAAAAGGCCTGGCTCAAAGGCTTGAAGAAAAAGGAATGAAGTTTCAGATCACCGACGAGCTTTTGGACAAAATGGCAGAAATAGGCTACTCTCCGGCTTTCGGCGCCAGAGAGATGAAGCGAACCATTCAAGAAAAACTGGAAAACAGGATCGCCGAAGGCATCATAAAAGAGCAATACACCCGCGGTTCTGAGATATATATAGATCCGAAAAGCTTGACTTAAAGATTATCTTAAGATAATCTTTAAATATAAGAAGTAAAGCTAAAAATATGGAAAAAAATCGCGTAAAAAGCATAATAGGAGTAAAAGAATTAAGAGAGAATTTGGATAAGTATATATCCGAGGTAAACAATGGAAGATCATTCACTGTTGTCAGGCGTTCAGAGCCTGTTTTCAGGATCATTCCTTTTGATGATAACGATAAAAATGAGCAATGGGAGAACATCATTGATTTTACAAAAATTAAAAAAGGAGGAGTGCCGTTAAATGATATCAGAAAAGCATTATCACGCTTGAATAATGGATCAGCTTCTTAAAGCATTACAAAAACTCACAGAGAAAGAGCGAAAGCAGGTTGACGATATTTTAAAAAGAATTGAGGCCGGTCAATTTGCCGGCCTTGATGTTAAGAAGCTAAAAGGATACGAATATATTTTTAGGGTCAGAAGAGGCAGGTTGCGAATTATTTACAAAAAAGAAGGCGAGAAAATCGCATTGCTTATGATTGACAGAAGAAATGATAATACTTATAAAAATATGGGGAAGATGGTGGGTTGATTTTATTTGTAAAAAATATGTTAGAATGATAAAAAATAAACCGGATAATTATGCATAAACTTGAATTAAAAAATGTAGTTTGGAAAGAGGGTAAATATTATGCAGCCTAGTGTCTTAACGTTGATGTTTCAAGTTTCGGCGAAACCAGAAAACAAGCTTTAAACAATATTGATGAAAGATATCAATTCCAAGTTTGATGTTCTTGTAGAAGGGCAGAAAATTTTAACAGGTAGGATGGATAGGCTTGAAGGCGAGATGAAAGGAACAAACGAGAGAATAGACAGACTGGAAGATAACCTCAATGAATTCAAAAGAGGAACCGAAGCCAATTTCCGATTCCAAAGTTCTTTCTGTCGTGTTAACGGAAGCGCAGTCCGCAATTATAAATCTTAATTCATAATTCATAATTCTCAAATCAGATGTCCATCCCTCAAAAAGACGAAGGAGCCGGCAAAACAATACTTCTGGCTCACTCAAATATTGAATTTTGCAATTCTCTCGGCGAGGCTCTAAAAAGCCTCGGTTTTGGCATCGTCATAGCCCAAGACGGCGAAACTGCCACCACGCTCTTTCATCTTTACCAAGACCAGATAAAACTTGTTTTGACTGACATAGTATTGCCTAAAAAAGACGGTTTCGCCATCTTAGGAGAAATAAGAGCGATCACGAAAAACATACCGGTCGTCATACTTACCAATCTTGACGACGAAGAAGATATTAAAAAAGCCAAAGAAATGGGAGCGGAGGATTATATAATAAGATCAAAAATAACCACACAAGATATCGCCAAAAAAGTTTCTTCTATAATTCATAAATCTTCAGAGATTAACAAGAAGAAGGAATATTCATAATTCATAATATCCACAGGCATTTTGCTTTTTTAAATAAATAGATATATAATTATTAAATAATCCATAATTCATAAATTTTAATTCATAATTCATAAAAATTCTATGTTAAAAAAAATATACGATTTTTTGCAAAAGAAGGTCGGCGCCGTTGAAAAAGACCTTTACGACGTCTCAATCTCAAAAGAAGCGGAAGGTCAAGGCAAGCATTACCTCCAAAATTCATTCGCATATCTCACAATAGGCCTAAGATACCTTTTTTTCGGCGTTTTGGAGTTTGTCGTGAAGTTTTTCGTTCTGATCTCAAAAACTCCCCACGAAGGCTACAAGCTCTTGGTCGCTCCTATAGAAAAGCTTGAACTTGAAGAAAAGGAGCTTCTTGAGCATCACGACTACAAAGCATTTTTAAAGATGCACGAAAAGACAAGGGTCCTTTCTTTCAAAGCCGTCGGCGCGGCCGTTTTGGCTATAGTCATAGTCTCTCTGGTCGTCACCGTTTTGGTCCCTGTCGGCAAAAAGATCCTCGCCGCATCCTACACCTGGACCCAGTCAAGCTGGACAGGCGGATCCTCAACAGCGACAGCCTCGCATCCCGACACCGGAACATGGAATAAATACACCTCAACAACCACCGGTATGCTCGCCGGGTCAACAATCTCCCTCGTTCCGGCGACGCAATCCTTCATTGACTCCTCAAGCCCGTCAATTCCATCAGGCGCAACCGGCGGCGATTTTGATTTAGGAACGAATACAAATACGAGAATTGCCAACGGAAAGATAAAGCTTGCCTCCGCGCCACCCGGCACCATTGCTCTTTCTCTCTCACCCAATGGTACTTTTGCGGTTGCTTTAAAAGACGACGGCACTATCTGGACTTGGGGATATAATGGTGGGACTAATGGTAATGGTTACGGCCAGCTTGGCCTCGGCCACACAACAGATAAATACCTCCCAACCCAGGTCTGCACCACCGCAAGAACGGCCGGAACAACGACAACAAATGTCGGCGCCTGTTCAACTGAGTCTAAAACCGCCGAAACCGGCTTTACGGCCGTTTCTGCTGGTGGTAACTCTGTCATCGCCCTTAAATCTGACGGCACTATCTGGACTTGGGGAACTAATTATACAGGATATTCTTATTTCTACTATCTCGGCCTCGGCCACACAACAGATAAATACCTCCCAACCCAGGTCTGCACCACCGCAAGAACGGCCGGAACAGCGACAACATATGTCGGCGCCTGTTCAACTGAGTCTAAAACCGCCGAAACCGGCTTTACGGCCGTTTCT
>JACQDS010000062.1 GCA_016200995.1 Candidatus Azambacteria bacterium
AGCTGCGAGATCCGAAATATATACGAAGAAAATAAATATTCCAAAGAACGCCAGTACTATAACAAAGGATATTTCGGCTTTGAAAGCATATACTTTTGGTACATCAACTTTATGGAAAAAAACGGAAATGAATAAAAATATCGCCGACAAAAACAGGCCGTAATGCTCCGTGATGTCAAATATCGTTTCGCTGAAAAGAAAGAAATCGGAAACCGAGAGAGCGTGAAGAAAAAATGATGTTCCGAAGGTGAAAAAAGAAAGCGCGAACAGAAAATCTCTGACATTCCTTTTTTCGGCATAGGTTTTATAATAAAGATACGAGCCGTAAAAAGCTATAATAGAAGAGATTGAGAGAATCAGCGTGTGGAGTATATAGCTATGAAATGATATCTCTCCGATGCCGCTTTTTAAGATAAATAAAAAAACAAAAAGCGTGGCAAAAAAAGACACCAAAACAACCGATATCGTTTTTATGCCTCTTAAAATATCCATAAAAAAACTTGAGAAAATTATTACCTTGAATTACGAAATACTTAAAACTTTTAAAAAGTTTTATTTTAGTTTTTGCTTGACCTTATCCACAACATCATCCAGCGACCAGTCCGATTTCACCAAAAAGTCATATATTCCCATTTTAAATGCCTCCGAAACCATCTCACCGTCGCTAAGATTTGAAAGTATAATAACTTTCGCCGATTTCCCCCAAGCATCCTCTTTGAGTTCTCGTAGCATCTCTATGCCGTTCATCTTTGGCATTATGATATCAAGTAATATCAGATCGGGATGTTCAAGCAACGCTGTCTCAAGCCCCGTCTCGCCGTCTTTTGCCGTCAAAACAGAAATTCCCTCTTTTTTGAGTTTTTCTTGGATAGCTCTCACCAAAGCTTGTTCATCTTCCACTATTAAGACTTTCTTCGGCTCATTTTTCATCTTATTTTAACAATATATTTTTAATATCGCCTATTATATCATCTATCCTATGGTCTGATTTGACATAATACCTTGTCACTCCAAGCTCTTTGTAAGCTTTTATTTTATCCATACTTGCGGTGTTTGAAACGACAAATATGGGAATATTTTTCCACTTGTCGTTTTTCTTGACTACCGTCGTAAATTCAACGCCATCCTTGCTACCTATAAGGTAGTGATCAAGCCATATAAAATCTATTTTTTTCTCTTCCATATCCTTAAGACCGCCGTCAACGGTGGCGGAAACAACAACATCAAAACCTTCAAGTTTCAGCTTTGAGGATATCATATCCACAAGAGAGCTTTCATCTTCAAGCACCAGTATTGTTTTTTTGTTTTCTTTTTCATTCATACCTTTATATTATACAACATTTTTCTCTTCTGAGAAATCCTTTGAGCCTGACACCGCATGCATTCCGGATAGCGGGAACGAAATGTAAAATGTCGTACCTTTGTTCTCTTCCGATTCAAACCAGATCCTGCCCCTTGCTTCGTCAACTATCGCCTTCACCAGATAAAGCCCGAGGCCTGTGCCGTCAACATCCTTTTTCATTATATTATCCGCTCTGAAGAGCTTGCTGAATATCTTGTCTTTTTGGTTTTTTGGTATGCCATAGCCGGTGTCCGCAACCGATATGACGATCTCTGAATTTTCTTTTTTGATGCCTATTTTTATCTCCCCTTTTTCCGGCGTGTATTTTACCGCATTTGAGATCAAGTTTTGAAATATCGCCCTCATCAGCTTAAGATCGACCGGCACTTTTGACAGGCCTTTTTCAAACAGCTTCTTTATCTTTAATTTCTTGTCTTTTATCTGCGGAACAAAATCCAAAAGCGCGCTATTTGCCATCGCGCTAAGATTTGCCGGCTCCGGAGTGATCCCCAGCTTGCCAAGCTCTATCCTTGAGACGTTCAAAAGCGCATTAACAAGACCGATCATTCTTACGCCTCCTCTGTGCATTTCGTTTATGTAATCTTTCTGTTTTACCGTCATTTTACCGGCATCTCCGGAAAGCAGGAGCTCGGAGTACCATTTAATGATTGCCAGCGGCGTACGAAGCTGATGTGAGGCTAGGGAAACAAACTCCGTCTTTGCTTTATCTATCTCTTTATGCCTCGTGATGTCCTGGGATATTCCGATATAAAAGATCACGTTCTCATTATCTTTGACCGGCGATATTGCCGTATACTCCTGATACTCTGAACCGTTTTTTCTCTTATTCATAAGCTCATCGGTGCTGAAAGACTTTCCTTCCGCAAGTGTCTTTCTCATTTTATCAAAAACTTTTTCTTGCGTCTTTTCGCTTCTTGAAAAATTGATATCCTTGCCAAGAGCGTCTCTTGCTCAATAGCCTGTCATTTTCTCCCAAGCGTTATTCGCGTATATTATCTTAAGATCTTTATCAAGAATTATTACATTATCAGTAGTTGAATCCACGGCCTGCTGAAACTTTCTGATATCTCTCAAGCTTTCCGACAATTGGCTTGTTCTCTCCTGAACTTTTTTATCAAGATCAATATTAAGTCCGACAAATTTATCAACCATAGCATTGAAGCTTTCGGCAAGCTGACCCATCTCATCTTTTGTCGTTATCTCCACCCTCTTGGAAAAATCGCCGTTTTTTATCTCTGTAGACGCATCGGAGATTTTTTTTATGTATAATGTCGCTCTCCTGACCAAAAAAAACATCAAAGCGATAAAAATAGAAACGATAACAAGACCGAACAAGATCACTTTCTTCTTGAGACCCGTTAAAGGCGCAAGCAAAGCCTCTTTTGAAGCCACTACAACAATGGACATAAATCGCTCTTTATGCTTTTGCGAAGGAAAAAAGACGGCATAAGCGGCAACATCCCTTTCCCCCTCAATGGAGCCTGATCTTCCCGACAAAATGTATTTTGCCAGATCCGGTATATCATTTTTAATATTTTCTCCGGAACCAAGATCGCGAGAAGAGCCCCACTCTTTTCTTTTGTCCTGCTTGTTGTAAGTATAAAATCCGTCCTGATCAACTATGAATATCGAGTTATTCAGAGCGTATTCATATTCAATGTGAGATATGATATCAAGGCCGAAAATGTCGGCGATCACAACACCCCGCTTCTCATTTTTTTCGCTGAACGCCGGTGTCGCCAAGCGGATGATCGGAATATACGGCATCTTAATTTCTCCGCCGGCATCTTCGGCGTTCAAGTCCATATAAGAAGCGTAGATCTTGTCTTTTTCTTCGTTTATCGCCTCTTTAAAATAATAGCTTTCTTTTCTTGACTTTAGATCCTTATCCAGCGCAACATAAGCTTTTCTATCAATGCTTTCAACGCTTATTACCTCCTGTCCATCCTCATTGATATACCTCAACCGGCTGTATGCCGGATGCTCAGATATTATATTTTTAAAAAATGTCTTCATTCTTGCTCTGTCGTTTCCGCTTTTGACCCCGCTTTTTATCTCCGGCAGTTCGCTGATGAACAAAATATTGCTTCCGACATCGCTTAAAGAATTTGCCGATTGGCTGGCGTGCTCCGCAACATCCATTTCAAAAGAATTTAAAGAGGACTTGAAAATGACATCTCCGGACAATGTCAAAAACATATTGAAAAGCACGACAAAAAAGAAAGCGCTCAGCACCGAAAACGCCATAACAAGCTTCGTGCCGAAAGAGGTGTAAATAAAGACATCGCCCAAATCTTCAATCCTTTCCCTGTGCAGCAGAAGCTCCGCCAAAACAAAAATGAACGCCAAAATGAATGTAAGATGAAAATACCACCAAACCAGACTCCATTCATTGTAAAAAAATGGCACTACAGCGGAATTGATCAGAATTGAAAATCCGATTATAAAAAAAGTTGACATTCTCCTATTTGCCACTCTTCTATAGCCTTGCATTAAAAAAACTATGACTATCAAAATGAGAATGCCTGTGAGTATCAAAGCTGAATTTATATAAGACGCCAGAAATTTTCCGAAACTCTGAAAAGTAGCCAAAATAAAAACGCCGGGTATGAAAAATGTGGAAATTCCGGCAAGGATCCCTAATCTATTTTTATAAAGCCTCTCCGAATCCTTTTTGTAAGGCACCAAAAACCCGATCAAAATAAGCGAGCCTAAAAACAGGCCATAATGCTCTGTCACATCAAACATCTCATCATAGAAAAACGGCAGATGGTACAAAGCGAGGGCATGAAATAAAAATACCGTACCAAATGTAAAAAATGAAAGCGAGAGAATAAAAGCTCCGGGATCACGCTTGATAATATACCCGTTGTATAAATTTTTTGAAATATAAAATGCCAGAAACGCCGTCAGGAACATTAACGTAAAATGAAAAGTGTGGTTTTTAAAAAAGATATTATTTCCTCCAGCGGCGAGCAATACGAAAATAACGCTAAAAGAAGCCAAAAAGGCCCCTATGGGTAATAAAAAAATCCTTATCTTTTCCGGAATATGAATGTCCATTTTAAATTATTGTCTTCTCTCCGGCTTAAACAAGCCAAAAAGCAAAATAATAAATCCGATCAGAAATACGGCATTAAAATACCACCAAACGAGATTCCACTCATTGTAAAAAAACGGGATAATGCTTGAGTTGGCAAAAACGGAAAGGCTTAAAATGATATAAAATGTCAGTTGGTCGTTTGAAGCAATATATTTCTTGAATAAAATGTAAAATGCCGCCAAGAAAAATATGCCGGTAGGCAACACGGCGATCAGATTAACATTCTTTTCCAAAAAATCCGCAATATAGGAAAAATAAGCGAGAACAACAAACACTAAAGACATCGCGAGCGTCATGATGAAAAATATCTTTTTTGCATTCTCGTATAAAATCTCTTTTGACCCGCGGAATGGCAAAACAAGTATGGAAAAAATGATAGGGCTTAGCATGGGTCCGTAGTGCTCGGTTACATCAAAAACCGCCTCGCCAAATTGAGTGACTTCCGGAGCGGCGATGGCATGCAAAGCGAAGGTGAAGCCAAATGAGTAAGAAACAAAGGAGATAAACAGCATGCCAAGCTCCTTTGATATTTTGAATCTTTCATACGAAAGATAGGAAGATAAAAAGGCTGTAAAGCAGATAACAAAAAGAAATATTATATAAACAGGGATATTTTTAAAAACTACACCTGAAAAAAATATGTTTATAAAAAGAAAAAAACTGAAAATTAAAAGAAAAGTTGTCGCCGAGAGAAAAAATATCTTGATATTATTTTTCATATTGAATTTTATGCGCCTACTGATCCGTCAATTATTTTTTTAGCTTCCGAGACTATGTCCTCTATAGACATATCGGACTTCACCAGATACCCTTTTGATCCGAAATCTTTGGCTTTTTTCATATCCTCGTCTTGGCTTAAATTGGAAAGCATAATGACGGATGTTTTAATATCTCTTTTTCGCATATTGTCCAAAACTGTAAAGCCGTCCATTTTTGGCATTAAAATATCCAAAAGTATCAGATCGTACATCTTTTTATCCATAGCATCCAGCGCCTCAATGCCGTCCGATGCAATATCAACATCGTATCCCTCTCCGGAGAGCGTTATTTGAAGAGCCTTTGCTATCGGCTTTTCATCCTCAACTACCAGTATGCTTTTTTTAGGCATAATCTATTTATTATTTATCTTTTCCCTTACTAAATTATATTGGTCTAAATCGAATTTGGCAACTTGCCCCGTGGATTCATTCTCGTTTATGGCAAACATAGATGTGAACGAGCCGACAAGAAAGACCGTCAGATAAATTGACACGAAAATGACTCAATTACGGAATGCCAGATGCGAGGCGCGCCGAGTATCGTAGCCGAGCTGTACTCATTGGTACTGCGAGGCGAGACACGGAGGCGCAACAAAGCAGATGGCGTTGCGTAATTGAAAATTACCTTAAATAGACTTTTAATAAAAAAGACGCCCTAAACTCTCCATTAAAACCATCCGACATTGAGATTTTAAAATCATTCGGCTCTGAAAAATATCGGTAGGCCCCAAGCTCCGAAAGGAAGTTGTAAAAGGCCTCTTTGCTTCCTTGCGAATTGACCTGAAAAACGACATCTCTGGAATTTTCATCAACCGAAGAGATCAATGTGACGGAGGCTATGTTGTTGGTTTTGACCGCCAGAAAAACTACGGCATCCGCTATTTCCTGGAGTTTGTCTGTGGTCGGCAAAGCGGCTTCAAGCTTTGGAATTTCGTTTTTCGCCTCTTCGTACTGCTCTTTTAAAGCGCTCTGCGAAGAGCCTCTGCTGACCAATATATTAAAATTGTTCCTTAATTTCGCCATTTCCGCCGTGTAGCCGACGATCTTAAAATACCCAAATAAGATAAAGCCGGCGCCGGCGACAAAGATCACCGTCGGCCTTATAATATCCCATTTTAAAATTTTAAACTTTAAGCTCATAAAATTATCGGCTCGTTATTTTACTTTCAATCACAAAGCTCCAGATGCGAGACGCGCCGAGTATCGCAGGCGAAGCCTGCCTGCCGGTAGGCATGGCTGTACTTTAATGCGCTGCGAGCCAAGACACGGAGGCGGAACGAAGCAGATGGGGTTTTGTGGTTCAAAGTATTTTAAATGAAATGGTAATGGCTATATTGGACCTTTGGTCTATCCCGAGAACCGGCATCTTAATATCGTAAAACTTCCCGGAATTCTTAAGGTTATCCCTCAGCTCAAATGCCGCTTTGCTGTCTTTGGCGATGACTCTCAAGATGATCATTCCGTCCGGCGAAGCCATCTCAAAAGAAAGCGGTTTTATTGATTCTTGCGGCAGGACGGCCGAGACATCCTCCATTATTTTTTTCAGCTCAAATTTATTTGTCTGTATTTCAAGCGTCCTTGAAACCAAAGTATTGAACTTTTCCGATTCCGCTATTAAAGTCTCCGTTTCGCTCCGCGCCGTTGAGCCGACCTGAAGCTGGGAAAATTTCACTTTTGTATCCGTCAGAAGCATATTCATAAAAAAGAGACTGCCGGCGAACAAAAGTGAAAAAAATATCACGACCACGCTTGATATGTCTCCCCACAAAAACATATACGACATAAGCTTTCTTTTTTTAAATGACTCTTCGGTGCCGACGGTCATCAAGCTTATATCCCTGTCGCTCTCCCTTGGCAAAAGCCCTCTTAAAGCCGTTCCGAATATTGATATCCAAAAATCATCAATAGAGCTTGCCGTCTCTTTTAGCATTGATCCGTCAACTGCGGGGTCAAGGAAATTAAGACCGGTCTCTTTTTGCAAAAATTCAACCAGC
>JACQDS010000067.1 GCA_016200995.1 Candidatus Azambacteria bacterium
AAATACACACCTCCTTAAAATATCAAAGAACTAAAAAGTTGCCAAGATTACCCTAGCAACAGATCTAATATGGCATTTTTTTACAAAAATGCAAATTTTTATGTGGATAAATTCGGCTAAGCTTACTGCTTGATATTCCAAATTATGTAGCTTGCAACAAGCGAGAGGATCGCCAGAAACCAATGGCCGGTTGCAATGAATATAGCGAATATTATCAGGGTCGCCGCTATCCAGATCTGATATTTTGTTTCGTCCATATTTTTGTATTTATTTTATATTCTTTATTATACCGCGAAACCGGTCTCCTCTGTCAAATTCGTTCTTAAAGACCCCGAAGCTCGCGGCGCCGGGAGAGAGCAAAACGATATCGCCTTTTTTGGCGTTTTCTCTTGCTATTTTCACCGCCTCCTCCATAGTTAAAATATTCTCAACCAACATCTGGACGTCGGATGTCCTGATATTTGTTTTAATTTTATCTGATGCTTCTCCCTTAAATAAGATAAGCGCTTTTGTATATTTTTTAATCTCTTTTGCCAATCCTTTATAATCCAACTTTTTATCCGCTCCGCCGGCAAGAAGAATTATATTTTTCTTTGAAGAGCCAAGAGCGCTTAAAGCAACGATCGTCGCATCCGGCGATGTCGCTGTTGTGTCATTGTAAAATTTCACCCCGCGAACTTATCTTAAAAATTCCAACCTGTTTTTCACTCCTTTAAATTCATTGACCGTTCTTTGGATATCCGACTTTTTAACGCCTAAAATGTAAGCGACGCAAACAGCCGCCAAAATATTTTCCTTATTGTGCTCACCTTTGAGTTTTATATTTTTTAAATTCACTATCTTTTCTTTTTTGACTTCATCTTGGAAAAATATTTCATTGTCGAGCAGGAATGTTCCTTTTTCATTTTTTGCCAAAGGCTTTTTAGAAAACCAAAAAATATCGCTTTTTGCCTCTTTTTGAAGCTCTCTCGTTTCTTTGTTGTCTTTATTTAAAATCAAGATATCATTTTTTTTCTGATATCTGAAGATATTTTTTTTGTCATCGTAATATTCTTTCAAGCCATTGTATTTATTTAGATGATCAGGCATTAAGTTGGTGATGACGGAAATATTCGGGCTTCTTCTTACGGCTTTGAAATTATGCAAAAGCCAGCTTGAAAGCTCGGCGACCACTAGGTCGCCCTTTTTTACCTTTGATATTATCGCAAGAGGAGAGACACCGATATTTCCGCAGAGATGCGATCTGAAATTGTTTTTTAAAAGCTCGTTTATCAGCGTGGTCGTGGTGCTTTTGCCTCTTGTGCCTGTGACAGCAACCAAAAGATTGTCTTTTTGCGTCAAAAACACGCTCCAATCATTGTGGATCTCCGCATTATTTTTTTTCGCGATCTTTAAATATTTTGAATCTTTCGGCACGGATGGATTTTTGATCACCATATTGCAACTCTTAAAATCTTTTTCTCTGTGCTCGCCTAAAACATATTTTATATTTTTATATTTTTTCAGCCTCTTTATCTGGTGAGAGAGGTCCACCTCGCCTCTCAAGTCGGTAATTAAAACATCCGCGCCGGCCTTCGCAAAAAATTCTGCGGCAGAAACACCGCTGCCTTCTTTGTAAGCGCCGAGTCCCATTATCAAAATTTTTTTATTTTTAAAATCGTAATTCATCAATCATCAATCTTAAATATTTCCACATTATTTAATGCGTCATTTATCATACTTTCAATATCAAGTTTTTTCTCTTCTTGTAAAACCATGTCCAGCTTGCCATGCGTTTCCGGACTTGAAGGCATAAACAAAGAGCAGCAGTCCTCGTAAGGCTGGGAAGATATCTCATAAGTTCCTATCTCTGTCGCTATGTCTATAATATCGTTTTTATTGTCTCCTATCAAAGGCCTCAGTATAGGCATTGAAACAGCTTGGCTGATGACAAAAATATTGTCCAGAGTTTGTGAGGCGACTTGGGCCAGTGAGTCGCCTGTCACTAAAGCTTTTATTCCTTCTTTTTTGGCGATCCTTTCCGCTATGCGAAGCATGAATCTTCTGTACAAGATCACTCTTTGCGAGGCGTGAACCTTCACCGATATCTCTTTCTGGATCTCGGCAAACGGGACAAAATACGCTTTTGAGCCAAACTGATATTCATCAAGTTTTTTTATTATTGCTTTAACATTTTCCACCGAGGCTTTCGTGGTGTAAGGGTAGCTGTGAAAATGCAAGTAAACCACCTTCGCTCCCCGGCGCATCATCTTCCACGAAGCTATCGGCGAGTCAAACCCGGAGGAGATCAAAGAAAGCACCTTTCCGGCGGTGCCGACCGGCAGACCGGCGTACCCCTTTTCTTTTTTAAAATAAAAAAATGAATTTCTCTCTCCTATTTCGCAAAAGCAGTTCAGCTTCGGATCTTTCAGGTCAACTTTTGCCATGCCTTCAAATTTTTCATACAAAAAACTTCCGACATCAACCGCTACTTCTTGGGAATTTTTCGGAAAATTTTTGTTTGATCTTTTTGCTGTCACACGGAATGTCCGCGGGATGGGATTTTCCTTTAGATGCGCCCATATATCATTTTTCAAAGTCGCAAGATCCAGCTTGCTTGCAAAACCAAAAGCGAAATTGGCGACACCAAAAACTTTTTTTATTCTGCTTCTTGCAAGCTCCTCGTCAGCGCTCTCATTAAGATGCGCGATAATGCTTCCGTATCTTTTCTCAACGACCGAATAATCCTCCCTAACGAGGCTTTTTTTAATATTTTCTATTAGAGTATTTTCAAAAAAATCCCTATTGTTTCCCTTGAGAGCAACTTCGTGATAATGGATGATAATAACCCTTTCCATTTGTATGTCTACTTTTTATCATCAATCTTTTTTTCTATTCTTTCAAGCCTTTCCAAGATAGAATTCATTTTGGAAAGCTCGCCGGAAACATCGACGAAATCATAGCCCGTACTTGAGATAACTCCTGATTTTTCGTTGCGCTTCATAAAGAAAGAGACAGCGCCGGCGACTATTATTGAAAATAAAGAAAATCCCAGAGTCATAAGAACTACCGCCACCGCTCTGCCGCCAAACGTCACCGGATACTTATCGCCGTAGCCCAAAGTTGAAAACGTCACAAAGCCCCACCAGATGGCATCTTCAAATGTCGTGATATTCGCCTTTGGCGAAGGCTTTTCAAAATACAAAACCAGATCGGCGGAAACCAAAATAATAACAAGCGAAACAACAA
>JACQDS010000072.1 GCA_016200995.1 Candidatus Azambacteria bacterium
CTCTCAAATGATGTTGAGTTTAGGAAGTTAGGACTTTTGATAATAGATGAGGAACAGCGCTTCGGTGTAAAGCAAAAAGAAAAATTAAAAAAACTAAGAGACAATATAGATATTTTAAGTCTCTCTGCAACACCGATACCAAGAACACTATACCTTACTATTTCAGGACTGAGACAAGTCAGCCAGATAAACACTCCGCCCTTTGGCAGAATGCCGATAAACACGCATGTTATGCCGTACGATGAAAGCGCGATAAAAGACGCGATTGAAAACGAGATCAAAAGAGGCGGGCAGGTATATTTCCTGCACAACAGGATTGAAACGATAGACAAAACTCTTTTGAATCTGAAAAAAATTCTTCCGGAAATAAAGTTTGACATAGCACACGGCAAGCTTTCCGAGAAGTCGCTTATAAATGTTATGCATAGATTCAAAGACAAAAAGTTTGATGTCTTGATTGCAACGACAATAATAGAAAACGGACTTGATCTTAAAAATGTAAATACTTTAATAGTGGACGATGCGACAAGGCTCGGCCTCGCTCAGGCGCATCAGATCCGAGGCAGGATAGGCAGACATACGGTTCCCGCTTACGCCTATTTAATGTACCCCGTTAGAAGTAGCCGCGTCAGCGATCATAAACGGACTCGCGACAATGGCAATGACGCAAGCGCGACTTCTGACGGGGTGTACCAAGAAAAATCCTTGACCGAAGACGGTCAAAAAAGACTTGAGGCCTTGGAAAAATATTCCGACCTCGGCTCGGGCTATCAGCTTGCGATGAAAGATCTTGAAATCCGCGGCGCCGGAAACATCCTCGGCAAAAAACAAAGCGGCATGGTAAATCAGATCGGGCTTAATTTGTACTGCGAGATATTGAATGAGGCAATTGAGAGGTTGAGAATTTAGTACATTAACACTCACTTGGACTCACTTGGAGGTGAAACCTCCAAGTGTTTTTCTATCCATAGTTTTTTAAAAAATTTTGTTATTTTAAAAAATATTGCTAGAATCTTTAAATGCAAGAAATAAAAGAAGTAAAAATAAAAGACAAAAATTTCCCCGAGTCGCTAAGAAATATTCCAAAAGCGCCGGAGAGAATTTTCGTGCGCGGAGAGATTCTGCCGGAAGACAAAGTTGCAATCGCTATAGTCGGCGCGAGAAAATGCACCTCTTACGGCAAGCAGGTCGCCTATGACTTTGCCTACGCGCTTGCAAAAAACGGGGTCACCATAGTCTCCGGACTCGCCATCGGCATAGACGGCGAGGCGCATAAAGGCGCGCTTGATGCCGGCGGCAGAACGCTCGCTGTTTTGGGTTCGGGTATTGACGATAATTCAATTTACCCTTATTCTCATAAGTCGTTAGCGGATAGAGTGTTGGAAAACGGCGCGCTGATCTCGGAATACGAACCAGGAACGCCATCTTTAAAGCATCAATTTCCGGAAAGAAACAGGATCGTCTCCGGACTTTCTCTTGGCGTCTTGATAGTTGAAGCGAAAGAAAAAAGCGGATCGCTGATCACAGCAGGCATCGCGCTTGAGCAAGGCAAAGATATTTTTGCGGTGCCGGGGCAGATATTCGCCCAAAGCTCGAAAGGGACAAACAAACTGATACAAGAAGGCGCAAAGCTTGTACTTGAACCTCAGGATATTTTAGATGAACTTGAGATCGCCGGAGTGAATATCAAAAAACAAAAAATAGAGCTTACCGAGACTGAAGAGAAGATTTTAAAACATTTAAAAGATGAAACGATGCATATAAATGATATAATAAAAAGGTCAGGGCTTGCCGCAAATTCTGTTTTAACCGCGATCACCATGCTTGAAATGAAAAAAATAATACAAAACATCGGAGGTAATATATATACAATTAAAATTTAGATATGAAGCTTGTCATAGTTGAATCGCCCTCAAAGGCAAAAACAATTGAAAAATATCTTGGAAAGGATTACAAAGTCCGCGCATCTGTCGGGCATATTCGCGATCTTCCAAAAAGCAACAAAAAGGCCATAGATATAAAAGCCGGCTTTGTGCCGTTTTACGAGATCTCAAAAGGCAAAGAAAAAGTTGTCAGAGAGCTCATCGATGAATCGGAAAAAGCAGATGAGGTTTTGCTCGCAACCGACCCCGACCGCGAAGGCGAGGCTATTGCATGGCATATCGCGCAAGCGTGCAATATAAAAAATCCAAAAAGAGTGGCGTTTCACGAGATCACCAAAGAGGCTGTCTTGGATGCCGTCGCGCACCCAAGAAAAATAGACGAAAACCTAAAGACAGCGCAGGAGGCAAGAAGAGTGCTTGACAGGCTTGTCGGCTATGACCTTTCGGGTCTCATCTGGAAAAAGGTTCGCTACGGACTTTCCGCCGGCAGAGTCCAATCCCCCGCTTTAAGGATCTTAATGGAGCGCGAAAGAGAGATCCGAGCATTTGTTCCGGAAGATTTTTGGACGATAACCGCAGGGGTGAAAAATAAACCGGGTGAGAAAATAATTTTAACCTGCTCAAAAGAGCCTAGAGACGAAAAAGAGGTTGATGAAATATTAAAGATCGGAAAGGCAAGCGCTTGGACGGTGACGGACGTAAAAGAATCGGAGGTCAAGCGCTCTGCCCGCCCGCCGTTTACCACATCAACACTTCAGCAGGTTGCCAGCACAAGACTCGGCTTTGCGCCCTCAAAGACAATGGGCGTCGCTCAAAAACTTTACGAAGCCGGGCTCATCACATATATGAGAACTGACAGCACGAATTTAAGCAAGCAAGCGCAAGAGCAGATATTGAAAGTGGTTGAGAAAAAATTCGGCGCGAAATTCGCTTCTGAAAATTTTTTCAAAACAAAAAGCAAAAATGCCCAAGAAGCGCACGAGGCTATCAGGCCGACAAATGCATCACTTGAAAACGCCGGCCACACAGAAGAGCAAAAAAGGCTTTACAAGCTTATCTGGCAAAGAGCCGTCTCTTCGCAGATGCAAAGCGCATTGCTTTTGCGAACAAAAATAACCGCAAATGTCGAAGGTAATAAAATTCCGGATTTTGCCGCCAACGGCTCAAGAGTGCTATTCCCCGGCTGGCTGGAAGCAGATCCGGCAGCTAAGGGCGAGGATGTAATTTTGCCTGAAGTGAAAGCAAGTGAAGAGCTTAATCTTCTCTCAATAGAAAAAGAGCACAAACAAACTCAGCCGCCTTCGCGATACACCGAAGCCGGACTTGTCAAAGAGCTTGAAAAAAGAGGGATCGGCAGACCTTCAACTTACGCAAGTATCATAAAAACGATAGCTGACAGATGGTATGTGGAAAAAGAGAACAAAGCCCTCCGCCCCACCGACACCGGCGATGTCGTCAGCACTTTTTTGGAAAACAATTTCGCCAACTACATCTCCGACACCTTCACCGCCGAAATGGAACAAAAACTTGATGACATCTCAAACGGAACAAGAGATTACGTAAAAACACTAAAAGAATTTTATGAGCCGTTTTCAAAAGAAGTTAAGGCGAAAGATAAAATAGAAAAGATAACGAACCTCGGCGATGCGGACGAAAATATAAAATGCCCGAAATGCGGCGGTAAAATGATCATCAAGCTCTCAAAAACGGGGAAATTTTTAAGCTGCGCGAAGTTCCCCGAATGCGTCGGCGCAAGAACGATGGAAGGCAAAGAGATGGAGGGGCCGAAAGAGACCGGTGAGAAATGCCCGCTCTGCGAAAACCCGCTTGTGGAAAGAGAAGGAAGATTTGGAAAATTCATCTCCTGCTCAAAATATCCAAAATGCAAATTCATCAAAGAGGATGAAGAGGAAAAGAAGAAAAAAATGACCGGTGTAAAGTGTCCGCAGTGCAACAGCGGAGAAATGATGGAACGCAGAGGTAGGTTCGGAATTTTCTACAGCTGCTCAAACTACCCTGACTGCAAATTCGCCATCAAAGCCAAACCGACCGGCAGAATATGCGATAAATGCGGATCTTTGATGATGGAAGGCACAAAAACGATTCCGGAGAGATGCTCAAACAAAGTCTGCGAAAATCATAATCCTCACAAAAAGAAAAAATAAACTGGATTCAAACTGGTGAGCTCAAGAAACATCTCGCTTTAAAGTCCACGCGTCAATTTTCC
>JACQDS010000069.1 GCA_016200995.1 Candidatus Azambacteria bacterium
CCGGCAAGCTCAACTTCGGCTTCATACTTTTTAAGCTCAGCCGAAAGCTCATTTGAATCCAAAGATGCTATGAGCTCCCCCTCCTCAACCGCCGATCCGGGCTTCACATTTACAAACCCAACTCTGCCGCTGTCATTAAATCCAAGCTTGATATCATTTGCCGCGATAATGCTTCCTTGGGCTTTTATATCTTCGGTGATATCCCCGCTTTTAACTTCAAAAAGATCCGGCTTTTTAAAAAATGTAAAATACGCAGCGGCTCCGAAAAAAGCCGCCAAAAAGATCAAAAAAAATATTATCTTTGCATGCTTTGCCGCCATATAAATCAGCTTAACGCCCACTTCTTAAGCTTCTCCGGATCCGCTTCGCCGCAGATCCATTCGCAAGAAGCGGTATTATAAAAAAACGGCACCCCGCCACAGAAATTTCTGTCGTACTCCTGAAGCATCTTTTTGTTTTTCTCATTGCTCCAAACTTCAAACCTTTCAACCTTCAATCCAAGCTCTTTTTCAAGCTCCTCTATCAAAGGGTCCATATTCTTGCAATGCGGGCACTCCTCTCCGTAAAACTCAAGTAATCTTTTTTCAGGCATAATTTTAAATATATTAATTTTCAATTTATTATACACATATATCGGCAAAAATGGGAAGAGGCTCGCCGATTGGCAAGCCTCTAGAATTGATTATAAAAGAACTGTATTTATTTGTTGAAGAGCTATGAGGTGGCTCGCGTTTGAAAGGACAATGTTATTTTGCGTCCTATGATTACACGTTTAACCTCGCAATACTTTAATTATACTCCTCTTAAAAATAGTTGCAACAATGTTGTGGATAACTTTTTTAAAAATCAATATCTTAAAGTTTTTTGGATGACACCCCAAGCTTCATCAAGCGAAGCATCTGTATCATATCTTGAATAGTGAAGCTCCTATGGGAATCAAAATATCTATGGTCGATCTCTTTAGTAAGTCAACTGAATTGTTTTCTATTTTATATGATTTGTAATTTCCTGCATAATATGGCATTGCTTGAAAATTAATGTTTTTGGGATATGAAAAAGCAAAGCCATTATTATGAACTGTCTTTAAAGGGTAAAAATAGATGCAGGCCGCTGAAATGACCAGTGTTAATATTATCAATATAATGCTTGTTGTTATTATTTTTTTCATAATTTAAAAAAATGAGGAAGCTGATATAAATATCATATCAGCTTCCTTTGAAGATAAGAAGATTAATTATATAAATCTTGCTGCTTGATAGAATACCGAAATCCGGCTTCGGAAGAATACTTCAAGAGCTTACCAAGCTAACATCACCGTAGGTTTCTTTTAAAAGGTTTTCCGGAATATAAAGAGAGCTACGGATTGACTCCCATGTCACATCAAGATCATTACTTGGACTCTCATTATTCCTGGTATATCCAAATGAAACAATAGAAACACCTTTTTCCGGAATAACGTCAAAAATATCATGAGTATACTGCGACATGCTGTTATTTCTAAACTTAGTTATGGTTTCAAGAGTTCGATAGTTTTTAAGTGCGCCCAGATGCACATTACTCATATCAACACTCCCGTCTCCATAAAAGTAAATCTTCCCTGAATACTGAGGATAGAGTGAGTAGTTTGTATCCGTATTGTCTTGAAAAAGATAAAAAGTTATTTTATTCTCTGGAACCTCTTCTGTCTTGGAAGTTAAAGCATAATAAGTATATCCATTTGAAAAAATTGGTTGCGTTATTTTTAAATTAAGACTCTTTGGGATATCAACAGAAATGCCATCCTTTGTCCTTATGTGATAATAAGCTCCTGAATCAATGATAATATCACTTGAATATTCAAGATTTTTCTTTTGTATAAGCAAAACAGTGCTTATAGCCAATAAGACAACTATCATGGCGATGATGGATATAATTTTTTTAGAAAAAAAATTCATGAATATAAAATTAAGTTATAATAAAAAATGGACTGATGTGCTAATTATACATCAGTCCAAAACACTTATCTACAGATCAGTTATGATTTGCCAGATGCGGGTACCATCCCCAATAGGGGGGTCAAATGCGGATAACCTTCCTACTTATCTTCTCCTTTCAATCTTCTCCTTTCCAGGAGATAAAGCAAAACATAGACTGCAAGAATTGAAAGATAATTTGATATAAGAAATGTCGGGTTGCCCCAGGAGAAGCCGTCATACTTCCAATTGGATACCGGCCATAAAAACGGGGTCGGGAAAAATTTGTAGGAATGCGTCGGAATGTCTATTAAAATATGCAAAAGCCAGGCGCCAAGCTCCCAGACTGGCCGCTTAAATATTAAATAGACGGCAAAAAACACGATGCAAAAAACTATCAAGCTGTGGCTTATGTTGTAAAGCGCTGAGGTCAGTGAAAATATGAAAAGCGTATCCTGAGGAACCGGCTCAATGGAATCCGGGCGAGGAAAATCGGCAAAGCTTTTGTCAAAAAACAAAACCCCGCCAAATATCCAGACAAACATCAAAGTAAAAGCGAAAAAGTCCGGCAGAACGCCGAAAAAAACAGCCAGCTTCAGATTAAAAGGCTTTTTAACTTTTTAATTTAAGGCCTTGTAAGCCGCGCCGGCCCAAAGCCCGTGAGAGAATATGTCCATTATATTAACCGCATACCCCTCAAAGTTTTAAGCCCGTAGTAAAAAGCAAAAAAGAAAGTAATGGCGAGTATGTGGCTCAAAGCGAAAAGCAGAACGCCGGAAAAGGTCTTGACCTCCAAAAGATAAAAATTAATGCCGTTGTATTCAAAAAATATAACGCCAAAAAAAGATATAAAGGTATTTACTATCATCACCCATCTGTGAAGCGGGCTTGTAATGCCGGCCAGAAAAACCAAAAGCAAAGCGCAGAAGATCACGAACATTATATGGTAAACCGAGGTGACACCGCTCAAAAAAGGATAAGTAAAAACCAATATGAAAGCGGCGAAAAAAAAGAATCTTCTCATCTCGTCGCCATAGTAGTGCTCAACTCTTCTTTCAACGCTTTTATCAAAAATATTTTTTTCTTCATTCATCCCGTTAGAGACAGGTCGCGGTCATCTTTAACCCATCAAAATTAATTATATATACTCAACATCTGCGTTTTTTAATCTTATTATTCACATCCCGTGACCGCAGTCTCTAACGGGATTCATAAATATATCTTATTACAAACAAGCTTTGGTGTCCATTAAACTATCTCCTCTTTCTTTTCTTTGACAAAAGATATGAAAGAATCGGAAATTTTAAGAAAGGCCTTAAACGGCGTCTCTATTATAAAATCCATAATAAAAACAAAGATATTGATGGCGGCGAACTTTTGCGTCAGCCACCTGCCGAGCGAAACTATCGGCAATGTAAAAACATCCCAGATGAAGGCGAAAAATCCCGCGTTTTTCACTCTGACATTCCACATCTTGGCTATATGCCTGATGCGGAGCCCGAAAAAGCTGACCAGCGTCAAGAAAAAGACGAAAAACATCATGCCTATCCAATTAAAACCTGCGAGCTTAAGCGCCAAAAGTATGAAGCCGAAGGATATGACAAACAAAAATCCGTACAAAACAAAAGCGACGTAAAGCAAGATATTGTTTTTCTCGGAAATATTCAAAGATATTTTTTTCTTCTCGGCGCCGTAAACTATGTCGTTGACTCCGGATATGATCCTTTCTGTATTATCTTCGCCAAGAGAAACAACGCTTCTTGTGATGGTCATCAAAAGCAACGGGTGAAAAACGATATTCACCCCGAGAGCCAAAAACTTGGCGCTATGAGCGACAAAAAGATCATACGGAAGCTCTATCAGCAAAGCCAAAATTATTTTTGTGATGAATATGTAAAAGACGGCACGCCAAGCCATTTTGCCGACCCGCTTTTTCTCGTCTATATATTTTTGAGAAATGAAGCTTCTGACCTCTTCGGAAAGCGCATCATAATTGGAAAATATTCTTTGCGAATCTTTACCGAATTTGCCGATCACCCCGAAGATCGCCGAAAAATATATGACATGATTTTTCAGCTTTGGTATGAGTTTTGTCTGGATGGGATGCTTCAGATGCGACCTAAAATCCTCTTTTATTGAAAGGTATTGGGCGGACATCTCTCTTAGTCTTTCTCTGCTTGCGTCGTTTGTGTTTATATGAAGCCACTCAGGGTAGTTGATGATCCACATATTGTAAAAAAGCCGAGCATCATCGCTCTTAAAAAGGCTTCTATGTGTTGCGATGTATATCTGCATATTAAGAGCAAACGGATGAATTTCGGCGTCTTTGATATTGACGCTGTCTTTTATGTAGCTATACATCGCATCCGCCGCCGCCTCTTTGATGACCGAAGGAAAAAGAATGTCCTCCACTTCGCAGGCGCACATGCTCCCTATAGCCGAC
>JACQDS010000005.1 GCA_016200995.1 Candidatus Azambacteria bacterium
CACCGCTTTCCGACCAAGATATTTTTTGCAAAGCCCGGTAAGTTCTTTTTGTATCAAAAGGCGATGATTCCAAAGATGCCAAAACAGGATATTGCGTATAGCCTATTGAAACATCGCTTAAGCTCGCCGAATAATTAGTATCATCGGTATATAGCGTCGCTCTGTATTTTATATATTGATTTCCGTTTAAATTTGTATGGATCGTTGAGCCGGATGTAGTGTAAAAAGTTCCGGGACCGGAAAGACCGGTGTAGTAAGTGCCGGATGTAAAGTTGTCGTTGCTGACCGCCAATTCAAATTTAACTCCGCAGGTTGGACATCCGGCGGGAATTGAGGCCGTCCAAGAGAGGGTCGTAAAATTCACTTTATTGCCGAGGTTTATGACGCTTGATTCAAATGTTCCGGTCGTTGTCGCCGCCTGCGCTCCGCCGGCGCCAAAAACACAAGCCAAGAACAGAGCAAAGAAAATTAAAATATATTTTGGTTGAAAGTTTATCTTCATTTATTCCAAATACTCCACAGATAAAAAATAATTCCCGCCAAAGCAAAAAAAGCTATAAGCGTCTCTATCTTATGTAGCTTACTCGTAAATCTTTTCATATGCATATATTATATAATTTTTTTTTGAAAATAACAAAGGAATAGCTGTGCAAAAACTTGGCTATGGATTTTTATATAAAAGTGTGGTATAATTAAAGTGTAAACAAACCTGAAAAGGGAGAAGACAATGTCTGAGTCTGAGAAGAAAATACCGGATGAAGATTGCTCTTTTTTTGATACGGAGCTCTATGTAAAAGACCAGCTCAATGAAGCTCTCGGCGAAGTCAACAGATATTTCGCCGGCCAAGAACTTAAGCACGAACCTTCTGATGAAGAAGTGTGCGAGCACTGGATCAAGCATGGCGGTCCGGAAAACTTTGAAAGGTGCAGAAGACACCTTTATTTCAAAGACAAAAAAAGCCCAAGCTGATAAGCTTGGGCTTTTTCTTGATATTCTTTTAATGGAAGTTTCCAGCGGAAGACGCTATGCCCGTTCGGCTTGCGGGAGGCACTTTAAAGCGAGATGGTTTTTGGCTATCACTAATAACCTTTATTCCTTGCAAACATAGCGCATAAATGTTATAAAAAAGTTATGAATAAATTACCTAAAATTTTTGAAAAATTCACATTGCACGCGAAAAACTTGCTTTTTACCGCAATGTCGGAAGCGAAAGAAAAAAAGTCGGAGCTGATAGCTCCGGAGCATATATTAAGCGCGATCTTAAAAGAAAAAGGTTCGCTGGCCTACAACCTGCTTGCGGTCAATGGTATCAAAGCCAAGATCAAAAAAACCAAAAAAACGGATCTCAAGCTTGACGAGATAATCAAGCCCAAGCTCGGCCACGAAGCGAAAGAGGTGCTTGTAAAATCCATCACAACCGCCTCTTCCTATGCGCATAAATATATCGGCACGGAGCATATACTTTTTGCGATCTTGGAAAAAACAGAGCTTTTAAAAAATGATCAAAACTATGAAAAGATAAGAATTCAGACGGATGAGATATTAAGCTCATCCGTTAAATTCCAAAATATCAATGAACTTCCGCAGGGCATTTTAAAGGGCGACTTCTTAAGCCAAACGGCCACGACAAAAGAAGACAAGATACCTCTTGCGCCAAAGCCCAAAAAAAATCCTGAAAAGTTTCCGGCACTCGCCTTTTTCTGCGAGGATCTGAACGAATCGGCAAAAAGCAAAAATGGAACTCCGGTCTTTGGCAGAGAAAAAGAGATAGCGAGAATTTCAAACATACTTTTAAGAAAACTGAAAAACAACCCTCTGCTTATCGGCGAGGCTGGCGTCGGAAAAACCGCGATAGTCAGAGGGCTCTCGCAAAAGATAGTAAAAAAGCAGGTTCCCGCCCAGCTCCTGGACAAAAAAATATTTTCTTTGGATATGGGTCTTTTGGTTGCCGGCACGACATTCAGGGGAGAATTTGAAGCCAGGCTAAAAGACGTTCTGGAAGATGCTAGAAGCGAGGAGGTCATACTTTTCATAGATGAGATACACACGATAGTCGGTGCCGGCTCGGCCTCCGGATCGCTGGACGCCGCCAATATGCTGAAGCCGGCGCTCTCCTCCGGAAATATAAAAGTGATAGCGGCAACGACCGCGGAGGAGTACAAAAAAACAATAGAAAAAGATCAAGCTTTGGCAAGAAGATTTCATCCGGTGAAGATACAAGAGGAAAGCTCGGAGCAGGCGTTTCATACTATTTCAAACCTAAAAGAAAGCTACGAAGCTCATCATAATGTCAAAATATCCGAGGAAGCGATCGCTTCAGCAATAGCTTATTCCGAGAAATATTTTCCGCACAGAAAGCTGCCGGACAAAGCGCTTGATCTTTTGGATGAAGCGGCGGCTTATGCAGGCAATGTAAAAACCGCTTCAAAAGACGAGCAGGAGCTTATTGAGGTGGAAAAAGAGCTCAACGATCTCCGAAGCGAGAAAAAAATGGCGGTGCTTAATGAAGACTACAAAGCCGGCAATGAACTCGGCAAGGTGGAGGCCTTTATTGAAGAAGAGATAAAGATCCTGAAAAACAACATTCAAGAAACTGAAAAGTCAGCGGCAAAGATAACCCTGACAAAAGAGCATATAGAAAAAACGCTTTTTGAAATACTCAACATCAAAGAGAGCGAAAAAGATCAGAAAAAAAAGATCTTGAACTTAAGAAAAAGCCTTGGCGAAAGAGTCGTCGGACAGGAAGAAGCTGTCAAAAAGGTTTCCGAAGCCCTGATGCGCGCCTACGCAAACATCAGAAACAAAAAACGCCCGCTCGCCTCTTTTGTATTTTTAGGACCTTCCGGCACCGGAAAAACCGAACTTGCAAAAAGCATCGCAAAAGAGCTTTTCTCCGAAGACGCGGAATACGGAAAGGCGTTTGGCAATTTCATAAGGATAGATATGTCGGAATTTTCGGA
>JACQDS010000071.1 GCA_016200995.1 Candidatus Azambacteria bacterium
CGGCGGCTTGCGCGAAACGCTTGAAAAAGATTTCAAAAATATTCCAAAAATTTTAAAAAAGTTAAAAAGTAAAAAATAAAATGAAACACAAACAAATATTTTTTTTCGCGGCGGCATTTTTTGTTTTAATGCTTTTGCCGGCAAAAGCTGAAGGTTCACCGATGGTGATAAATGAGGTCGCCTGGATGGGGACATCCGTTTCGGCAAACAACGAATGGATGGAGCTTTACAATACAAGCTCAAGCGCGGTGGATCTGACCGGCTGGACGCTTGAAGCCACAGACGGCAGCCCGAAGATAGCCTTGACTGGAAATGTGGCGTCTGGCGGATATTTTCTGCTTGAAAGGACGGATGATTCTGCGGTGCCGAGCATTCAGGCTGACCAGATATATTCCGGAGCGCTTTCAAATTCCGGAGAGATATTGATTTTAAGAGATGCGCAAGGCTTGGAGGTTGATAGAGTTGATGGTTCAAATAACTGGGCGGGCATTGGAGGAGATAATAATACTAAACAAACCGCGCAAAGAACACAAAACGGCTGGATAACGGCGGAGCCGACGCCAAGAGGGGCAAATGCTGTGTCGACAAGCTCAGCACAAGGCGCTTCGACAAGCTCAGCACAAGGCGCTTCGACAAGCTCAGCACAAGGCGCTCTGGGTTCTCAGACGGAAACATCAACAAGCACGGCGCCTGTTTTATCAAATAACATTCCCGTTCAGGCTGATGCCGGTGAAAACATAATAGCGGAGGTTGGACAGGAGATATTTTTTGACAGCTCAAGATCCACGGGCAGGAATTTAAGCTTTTTATGGAATATGGGCAACGGCGAAACAAAAAAAGAAAAAAACTTTTTGTACAACTACGCATTTCCCGGGAAATATCTGGTGACGCTTTTTGTTGGAAGCGGAGTTTCGCAAAGCCAGAGCCAGATAGAAGTGATCATTTACCCAAAAGATATATTCATATCTGAATTTTATTCCGGAAAAGACAAAAAAAGCGGCTGGGTTGAGATCCACAACAACTCGGAAAACTTTGTTGATATTTCTCTGTGGAAGCTGGACAACGGCGGAGATGTTTTTGAAATTCCAAGAGGCACGTTTTTGGCTGCCGGCGGGTATCTGGTTTTCTCCTCTGATGTTTTGGGTTCCGGGTTTGTCAATTCTTCCGGAGAGTTATTTTTGCTTTATCCGAACGGCCAGGCAAGCGACAAAGTGAAATATGAATTTAAAAATAAAGACTTTTCCGCTTCAAGAAAAAACAAAAATGAATTTGTTTTCACAAAAAATAAAACTCCGGGATCTCAAAATGTGACGACTTACTCGGATGAAGCGAGCGCCGCAAGCGCAAAAGAGGCGAGCGTTGGCAAAAACATCGGTGTTTCGAAAAATTTAATATCGGAGAATTGGGCGTCGTTTGTCAGTGTGAATGGCGCAAAAAGTTTTCTTGCCGAGCCGGCTTATGCTATGGTTTCCGGAGAGTATTCAGAAGCCCCGGAGAACGCCAAAAAGCTTAATTTAAGCGCAAACGCAAGCTCTTTGTTTTCCGGCGAATTGATATTAAATATATTCTTTGCGGCCGCTCTCTTTTTATTGGGATTTTTATTTGCAAGAAAATATTTTAAAAAATAATGGAATTTGATCTTGCAAAATACAAAAAAGTTCACATAGTAGGTATAAAGGGTGTCGGTGCCGCCGCTTTGGCTGAGATCTTGCTAAACAGCGGCTACGAAATTTCAGGTTCGGATGTTAAAGAGGATTTTATTACGACATCATCGGCTTTAAAAAATGCAAAAATACCTATTTTTGGTTTTGGCGAGATTGATTTTTCCGATATTGATGCCGTTATCAGATCGGTGGCTTATAACGAAGAAAACAATATTGACATAAAAAGCGCAAAAGCGGCCGGATTGCCTATTTTTACATATCCTGAAGTTGTTTCCGGTTTTTTCAATGGCGTTTTTGGCGTTGCGGTCGCCGGCAGCCATGGAAAAACAACGACAACAGCTATGCTTGCTGATATATTGCATAAAGCCGGTTTGAATGTGAGCGCGATAGTCGGTTCAAGGGTGAACGAATGGGGGAGCGGAGCCAAGGCCGGAGATCTGAAAAAGTCAGACGCGGTTTTTGCGCTGGAGGCAGATGAATATAAAGAGGCGTTTTTAAATTACAGGCCAAAAGGCGCGATCATCACAAATATAGATTACGATCATCCGGATTTTTATAAAAACAAAGATGAGTATAAAAATTCATTTTTGAAATTCGCTCAAAGCATTCCCGAGAGCGGATTTTTGGTCGCCAATAAAGATGATAGGGATCTATTTGAAATAACGAAAAACTTGAAATGCAAAGTGATCTTTTTCGGAAAAGAAGATCTGAATAAATTTAATTTGAAAATTCCCGGCGAGCATAATTTAATGAACGCAAACGCCGCTTACTTGGCCGCCATCGAGCTTGGCGTTAAAAAAGACGAAGCAAAGAAATATTTGGAAGGTTTTAAAGGCACGGCAAGAAGATTTGAGATTTTATGCCACAAAGACAAAGCGGTGATCATTGACGATTACGCGCACCATCCTTCGGAAGTAAGAGCGACCTTAAGAGGAGCAAGAGAGATATTTCCCAAAAAAAAGATAGTTGCCGTTTTTCAGCCGCACACCTACTCAAGGACAAAAATGTTTTTTTATGAATTTATCGAGGCCTTGAAGCTTGCCGATGAGGTTGTCTTGACCGATGTTTACGCTTCCGCAAGAGAATCATTTGACGCTTCGGTTAGTATGCGGGAGATCTCTGAAAAAATAGGTGAAAGATCATTTTTTGTAAAAGATAAAAAAGATCTGCCGGAGCATTGCAGGAAATATTTGAACGAGGATGTAGCTTTGATCTTTATGGGAGCCGGAGACATATGGCAATCGGCGCGCGAGATCTGCGCATAATCATCAAATAAATAATTTAAATTCCGTTATAGCATCTCCTGATCCAATATACGCTTAAAAGTAAATC
>JACQDS010000068.1 GCA_016200995.1 Candidatus Azambacteria bacterium
ACCCTCTCTCCATCCTTGATTTTCAAAGAAAAATAATATATCATTCTTAAATCTTCAATCGTAAATCATTCAATTAAATGGCCCTATCGTCTAATGGTTAGGACACCGGCTTTTCAAGCCGATAATCGGGGTTCAATTCCCCGTAGGGCTACCAATTCGAGCGCGGTATTTGCGCTCTAGGTATATAAAATATACTCTGATATTAAAATAAAATTAAAATGAATAAAATAGAAAAGAAAGTTTGGCCGGAATATTTTCAACAAATTTTAGACGAAAAAAAGACGTTTGAATTAAGACTTAATGATTTTGAAATTAATGAAGGCGATTTATTGATTTTGAAAGAGTGGGATCCTAATACTAAAAACTATACCGGCAGAGAACTAGAAAGAAAGGTTGGCTATGTTGGGAGATGGAAAATAGATGATTTAACTCAATTTTGGCCCATGAAAGATATTGAAAATAATGGAATTCAGATAATTTCCTTAAAGTAAAATCCTGCGGAAATGCTGCGGGGGTCGGGGCTCGGCGGATTTTACAAACACGATCATCTCGTTTAATATGTTTATGCATGCCCGTGGTTTTAAATTAGTTGTTAACTAACTATTTATACCACGGGTTTTGCTTTGGTGCATTTCAGGTGTTAATTCAGCTGCGTCTTGGCGAAACCTTAAATATAGCTCTGGCGCAAGGCGGGTTTTCTGCTATACTTTAATATGAAAAAATAAATTCATGGGTGATCAAAAAATAGAGATAAAGCTAGCTTTTATTGCCGGCTTAAAAGAGGTAGTTATAAACGAGATAAAAAAACACCCAAACTTTCACATCGCTAGAGAGGGGTTGGATTCTGTTTACTTAGACCTTATAAAAGATATTTCTGAGATCAAGAATTTAAGAAGCGTCTCCAAAGCGTATATCATATTGCAAAACCCCAAATACAATCCGCTTTATATCTCAAATCACAAATCAATATTAGGGAGTCTAATAGATATTGTCATAAATAAAAATGAGGATGACTTTAGGTCTTTTAAAATAACCTGCTCCGGAGCAGACTCTCCGGAAGTTCGCAATATAAGCTCCTACATACAAGAAAAATACAAGCTAACCGAAAAAGAAGATGCTGATATGAAGATACATCTGATAAAATCTGATGAGACTTGGGAAATCGGCGTTCAAATAACACCAAGACCTTTATCTCTTCGCGATTACAAAATAATGCATATGGGCGGTGCAATGGACCCGACCATCGCATACGCAATGAACTCTCTATGCGAATTAGAAAATGCGAGCTCTTATTTAAATATCTTCTCCGGAAGCGCAACGCTTCTCATTGAGGCTGGACGGTGTTATGAAAATTTAAAACGGTCGGTCGGCTTTGATAATGAAAAAAAACATATCTCTTTGGCTATGCAAAATATACAAAAAGCCGGGCTGATCCGCAAAATAGAGCTAAAAGAAAAAGATATTTTTGATAAGCCTGATCTTGGAAAGTTTGATGCGATCACATCTGACTTGCCATTTGGCATGACCATATCAAAAGACGAGGACCTAGAAAAACTTTATCAATGCTTTATTGAATACTGCGAAGAAGCGCTCAATGATAACGGTGTATTGGCAGTTTATACAAATGAGCATGAGATGCTAAAAAAGATAATACAAAATTCAAAGTTTAAGATCATAAAAACACTGGATCTAAAATTCATGACATCGGCAGGCGCCTATCTCCGTCCAAAAATTTTTGTATGTAAGTTAGAAAACTAAATAATGGAGGTTTTTAAAAAGACTTTTTGCTTTTGTTCAATGATTGTGAAATAATGTCTAATATGAATAAATTAAAAATATTTTCCGTTCTAATTATAGTAATTGCGCTTTTTGTTGGCGCGTCTTTGTATAATTCAAAAAGACTAAATGATGTCGGCGAAAAAAGGCAGGAACCGCAAAGTCAAAATGTTATTGATCTATCTAGCAAAAACATTACTTCACTACCCGCTGAGATATCAGCTCACAGGCATTCCAGCCGAGATAGGCCAGCTTAAATATTTGGAATCTCTTGATCTAAGCTTTAACAAAATAGATACAATGCCAAATGAAATTGAGAACATCAAAGGCAATTTAAAAATTCTGAACTTAAAAGGGAATCTATACTCTCAGGAGAGCATAAAAGAGATCCAGAAAAAGCTTCCAAATACTCAGATTATTTATTAAAATTTTTAGAGAGTTTTATTCTTTATCAGCAGAGATTCTTTCAACAAAATCCAGCAATGACTCTACAGTATCGCCGACAAAGAGATTCGGCTTGCCTTTTATATTATCAAGCTCCACCAAGGCGTCCATATTCTTGCTTGAACCGCGAAGATATGCGCACGGAATTTCGTAATCTACCACTCCGTAAATAAAATCTGTCATTGTGCCTGTCCTGCCGGCTATGGCAATGATCGCATCAGAGCCCTGGACCTGTCTTAAATTTCTCGTTGGATAATCTTCTCCCACCATTACCTTTTCATCCGGCTCAAATGCATAGACCTCTCCCACCTTTGCTCTTGCTTCTTCTGAAGGATAATATCCAACACTCTTTTTTCCACCGGCGTTTCTATACGCAACACCAACAGCACCGTAAATACCGCCCCCGGGCGCAACTACCGGAATATGCCCGCGCTCAAATATAAGCCTGCCGAGCTCTTCTGTCTCCTTTGAAAATTTCGCAGCAATATCATCATGCCACGAACCTAAAATTAAAATTCGTAATGGTTTCATTATATTTTTATTTTTAAATCCAATTAGAAAGTTTTTCTTTTAATCTTCCGAAGTCCGACTTCAGAAGACATTAAGATAATGCTCATTTAACACTAATTTTCTTTTCTGTCTTGCTTAATACCTCGCTCCAGCATTTATAGCTTGGATTGTCACTAATTTTTACTTTCGCGATACTTGCTAATATAAAATTACTGTCTA
>JACQDS010000070.1 GCA_016200995.1 Candidatus Azambacteria bacterium
CAGCGGTTCGATCCCGCTCATCGGCTCCAAATGAAATGATAGAGATAAAAGAAAAAATAGTCGACTTGAAAGAAAGGCTCTCAGAAATGAGAGACCGTCTTTGACCTGGCTAAAATAGAGGAAAAAATAAGCGGACTGGAAAAAGACACTATGCATCCGAATTTCTGGGATGACACCGCTCGCGCCAAAAAGATCACCACCGAGCTTAATTCGCTCAAAAGCGAAAGGATTACGCTTGTGGGATTTTCTGAAAATTTGGATGCTTTGGCAGATGAAGTGGAAGAGATAGAGAAAATGGAAAACACTGAAGAGTCGGAGGAGTTTAAAAAAGATCTTGAGAAAAGGCTGGCGGAATTTGAAAGGAATTTTAAAAAAGAGGAGGTGAGGATAATTTTCTCTGGCAAGTATGACAAAAATAATGCTATAATATCCATATACTCCGGAGCGGGCGGGCTTGATGCGCAAGATTGGGCTTCAATGCTTTTGAGGATGTATCAAAGACACGCCGAAAAGAGAGGCTGGGAGGTTTCCGTTTTTCACCACCACACAGGCGAAGAGTCCGGGACGGCTGGACTGATAACTAAAAATGTCACCTTTTCCGTTTCCGGCAGGTTCGCTTACGGTTATTTGAAAAACGAGGCCGGCGTTCACAGGCTTGTCAGGATCTCGCCTTTTTCTTCGCAGGATTTAAGGCATACATCTTTTGCTTATGTTGAGGTGATGCCGGAGATTGAGAGCCTTTCTGATATTGAGATAAAAGATGAAGATCTGGAAGTGGACACTTTTAGGTCGTCCGGTCCCGGCGGGCAGAATGTCAACAAAAGGGAGACGGCTGTCAGGATAAAGCATATCCCGACAAATATAGTGGTCGCTTGCCAAAACGAAAGAAGCCAGATAGCCAACAAAGAGCGGGCGATGAAGCTTCTAGCTTCCAAGCTTGTTGAGGAGATGGAAAGGCAGAAAAAAAACGAGATCTCGGAATTAAAAGGCAAAAAAGTTGAGATAGAGTGGGGAAGTCAGATACGCTCGTATGTTTTGCATCCGTACAAAATGGTGAAAGATCACAGGACGGAAACGGAGACATCGCAGACGGACAAAGTCCTTGACGGCGAGTTGGATGAATTTATAGAATCAGAGATAAAACAGCTAAACAAATGATAGTTTTTGATCACGTTTCAAAAAAATATAAAAATAGTTCGCTGGCTTTGGACGACGTCACATTTCGGATAAAAAAAGGCGAGTTTGTTTCCGTGGTCGGCCAATCCGGCTACGGCAAATCAACGCTTCTTAAGCTTGTGATAGGTGAAGAGAAACCGACAAAGGGTAGCGTGATAGTCGGAGGCTATGATGTCACGGCGCTTTCCGAGCATGAACTGCACCTTTTAAGAAGGAAGGTCGGAATGATCTTTCAGGATTTCAGGCTTTTGCCGAAAAAAACAGTTTACGAAAATGTCGCTTTTTCTCTTGAAGTTTCCGGCGCAAGCAACAAAGAGATAGAGGAGGATGTTCCGCAGGTTTTGGAGCTTGTCGGGCTTTCTCACAAATCCGACAAATTCCCAAGCGAGCTTTCCGGCGGAGAAAAGCAAAGAGTGGCGATAGCAAGGGCGCTTGTGGATAGGCCGGATATTTTGATAGCCGACGAGCCGACCGGAAGCTTGGATTCTTTAAATACATGGGATGTCATCAGGCTTCTGATAAAGATCAACGAGCTTGGCGCAACCGTTGTTTTGGCGACTCACAATAGAGAGGTGATAAATATGCTTAACAAAAGAGTGATAACATTGGATAATGGAAGGATAATAAGAGACGAAGAGAACGGCAGGTATATATTATAAAAATATGCAAAACATTCTTACAATTTTTAAAAGAATAGTAAAGTCCGGAGTGAATAATTTCATAAGAAATGGCTGGCTTTCCACGGCGACCGTTTCTGTTTTGTCCATTACTCTGTTTATGATCCTCGGCTTGATACTTGTTTCCGTTGCCACCGAAACATTGATAGGCGACTTAAAAAGCAGAGTTGATGTCTCCGTTTACTTTAAAAAAGATGCCAAAGAGCCGGATATTTTGAGTATGAAAAACGATGTTTTGGCGCTTGCGGAGGTCAAAAGCGCGACCTACATCTCCGAAGACGACGCTCTTTTGGAGTTTCGGGAAAAGCACAGTGGCAACGAGATAATCATTCAGTCTTTGGATGCCCTGGAAGACAACCCTCTTGAAGCGAGTTTGAACATCAAAGCCAAAGACCCGAGCCAGTTTGGCAGCATTGTCGCCACTTTGGAGAAAGAGCAATACAAAGGCATAGTCAGTAAGATAAACTACTACGAAAACAAAGGTATAATAGACAAGCTCGGCGTCCTGATCTCAACCATCAGGAAGGTCGGTTTCGGCATCAGCGCGGTCTTGGTCGTTATCGCTCTTTTAGTGGCGTTCAATACAATACGGATCACGATATATACGATGCGCGAGGAGATAGGTGTGATGAAGCTTGTCGGCGCCTCCAATTGGTTTGTTAGAGGGCCTTTCATCGTTGAGGGCTTGCTTTACGGCCTAACATCTTCCGTTGCGACAATTCTTCTTGCCTTGCCGGTCATCCTTTTCAGCTCTCCTTACATCAAAAGCTTTTTCCCCGGCGTAGATCTTATTTCATATTTTACATCGAATCTTCTTCAGGTATGGCTGATTCTCTTTGTGATAAGCGGAATGATAGGTTCTCTCGGGAGTCTTATTGCTATGCAAAAATATCTGAAGGTTTAGCAAGACTTTTATATTTGGCTTATTTCTTTGTCAAAAGCGTCGGAGCTCTTTCATCGTACATTTAGTACGATTCAATTCACTCCTAGCTTTTTCCTCGAACTAAGCTCAAATCTAAAAGTCTTGAATTGTTTCCGCCTCGACCTATGCTCATTTTTTGAAACTTTTTAAAGATATAAAACATTTGAAAAATTATCTTTTTTATGGTAATTTATCTCAAAGATAAGCATAAGCTTGTCTTTGTTTTTTGCGGGATCGTCTAATGGTAGGACACTTGCCTCTGAAGCAGGTTATCTTGGTTCGAATCCAGGTCCCGCAGCTTTGGATAAGGAATAATAAATTTGGGCGGGGTGAAGTAGGACACTTACCTCTGAAACTGGCTGTGTCTCCTGAACAAAATCCGAACTTTTTTCCAA
>JACQDS010000075.1 GCA_016200995.1 Candidatus Azambacteria bacterium
CGCATATATTAAAAAGGGGTTGATGAGCTATGCTGTATTAAAAGGAGACTGGACGGATGCAGGCACATTTGAGTCTTTATTTAAAGCAAATCAATTAGCAAGAGAAAATTATGAAAAAAAGAATCTTAACAGGCGATAGACCGACAGGATCTCTGCACTTGGGACATTATGTCGGGTCGCTTCAAAATAGAATACAGCTGCAAAGTGATGGTTATGAGATGTTTAATATCATAGCTGATCTGCAGGTGCTTACGGACAGGCTTGATACGAAAGATGTTGAAAAAAACATAAGAGAGCTTGTTTTGGATTATCTTTCGGTCGGGATTGATCCTAAAAAAACAAACATTTTCATCCAGTCGCGAGTGTCACAGCTTTCGGAGCTTTTTGTCTATCTCTCAATGCTTGTAAATGTCGGCAGAGTCGGCCAGAATCCAACAGTAAAAGAGGAGACAAAAGCGACAGGTGGCGGCAATATGTCGCTTGGTATGTTTTCGCTCGGCGTTTCGCAGTCCGCAGATATTTTGGCTTTTAATGCCGATTTGGTGCCGGTCGGCGAGGATCAGCTTCCACATATAGAGCAGGCAAGAGACCTCGTAAGAAGTTTCAATCACAACTTTGGCGATGTTTTCCGCGAGCCGGAAGCTATGCTTTCAAAGACTCCTAGACTATTGGGACTGGATGCGCAAAATAAGATGTCAAAGTCGCGCGGAAATGCCATCTTTCTTTCAGACACAAAAGAGGTGGTTGAGAAAAAAATAAAAACAGCGGTGACGGACTCCGATAGCTCTGTAAGATATGATGAAGAAAAAAAACCGGAGGTTTCAAATTTAATAATGATGTATCATCTTTTCTCTGATATGAGCATTGATGAGATAGTAAAAAAATATGAAGGTGTAAAAAGCTACAAAGAGTTCAAAGAGGATCTCGCAGAGGTGATAAATAAATTTCTTGATCCGATAAGAGAAAGAAGAGAGCAAGCTGAAAAAGAAGAAGATATCGCAAGGATATTGCGCGACGGGACTCAAAGAGCAATAGAAGAAACGGAAAAAACGATGCAAAAAGTCAGAAAGGCTATGAAGTACGAATACCGAAGCATTTTTTGATTGATGATTTATGAATGAAAAGGAATTAAAAATTTCAGAAGAAGACAGCGGTATCCGATTGGACATCTTTCTTGCTAAAAAGTTTTCTAATTATTCAAGAGCGTATATTCAAAAACTCATAAAAGATGAGTTTGTTTTTGTAAATGGCAAAAAATCGGAAAAAAAATATGCGTTAAAAATCGGAGATAAGGTGTCGGTCGTCTTGAAAGAGCATGAAAAAATATCTTTGGAGCCTGATGCCGGCGTGAAGTTTGAGGTCATATTTGAAAATAAAGATTTTGCCGTGATAAATAAGCCGGATGGGTTGGTCGTGCATCCGAGCGAATCTCACAAAAGCGGGACATTGGTAAATGGAATTTTGCATAGGTGGCCTGAGATAAAAAATGTCGGTGAGGATCTTTTAAGACCCGGGATAGTCCATAGGCTTGATAAAGAGACTTCCGGCGTGATGGTTGTCGCAAAGACAAACGAAATGTTTTTTTGGCTGAAAGAGCAGTTTAAAGAAAGAAAAGCGATTAAAAAGTACACGGCGCTCGTTTTTGGAAGATTGGAGCAAAAAGAGGGCGAGATATCGGAGCCGATAGCAAGATTGGGAACGAAGCAGGTTGCGGTTGGAAATGGGAAAAGGCGTGGAGCCGTTAAAAAGACAAGAGAAGCAAAAACATATTTTAAGGTCAAAGAATATTTTGACGACGCAACTTTGGTGGAGGCATTTCCAAAAACCGGCCGAATGCATCAGATAAGGGTGCATATGGCGCATATCGGGCATCCGATTGTCGGGGATAAAAAATACGCTTCAAAAAAAATGCTCCAAACCTTGCCGTTTAAAAGGCAGTTTCTTCACGCTTCAACTCTGGAATTTTTCCTGCCGGACGGGAAAAAATCCGTTTTTTCAGCAGATCTGCCGAGTGATCTTAAAAGTCTTCTTAACGAGTTATAAAGAAGAGCAGGAGGTACGCCTAGGTATTGCATATTGATAAAAAATGTGGTATAATACAAAAAATAAATTGATCTTTTAAAATTTCATATCCTTAAATTGGAGGAGCATGCCATGAAAATTGCAACAATCTTTATTTTTTTCGCCATATTCATTACTATTGAAGGGTGCGGTGGTGGTGCTAGCTCAGATAATAATGCAACTGCAACGCCGGCAATCTCAGTACCAAACCCGGTGGTAATACCAGCGCAAACGCCAGTAGTATCAAAATGGACAATCCCAGACATGACTATCATGTCAATGGCAGTCGATCAGACAACAGGGGATGTTTATGTTGCCGGAAGCACAAAATATACTCCGACGGATGCTGTGGTTGCTAAATTTTCTGTAGATGGAAATGTTCTGTGGGAAAAGAAAATGGGGGGTCCATTGTGGGACTTTGCTTCAGAGATAAGAGTTTTTAATAACAGGGTTTTTGTTTTATGGGATAATAGGGATGCTTTTGGAATAGGTGTCTCAGGAGGCAATCAGCTCAGTTCTTTTGACTCTTATGGTAATGATATTTTGACATTTCAAGGACTCGAATATATTGCCAATGGAATGTTTGTAGATGCGGATTATATTTATTTTCATTGGGTGAGAATGAGTTATGATGGAACGAATATGACGGACACTCCTAATTTAGGTCCCGGTTGGGGAAACACTTCAATTTCCGGTGTTGCTGTACATGGCGGGATGGTATATTACACCGGTGATTCTGTTGCGCCATTTTCAATAAATAGCTTGGACAGAAGAAGATTCATTATGAAGTCGGACAAAGCCGGAAATGTTATATATGTTTTCAACTGGAAACAAGATATAAGCCTGCCGAATGCCGGACAAGGGCTGCATGTTAACGATTTTGGTATATATACAACAAATCCAGGTCCTACAATATCTCGCCATAATTTTAACGGAAACCTCTTGTGGGAGCAGCGTAGAAATGATGCTTGCTATGGCTCATTTAGCTATATTGTTGCAGATAGCAATGGGTCGGCCTATGCCATGGGAAGGAGTTTTCTCGGTTGCGGTCTCACAAAAGTGGACATCAATGGCGTTTTGATCTGGCAAACGAATGTCGTTGGCAGGTCGCTTGCAATTTTTGGAGATGTTGTTTTTATTGTTAATAAAGATGGCGCCATTGAGCGCTATAGCTCCATAACAGGAGAGAGGCTTTAACAAAGCAGGATTTCAATCCACATCTATAAAGATGTGGATTTTTTTATTTGCAATTCATGCGAAAGAGCATTAATATAAAATATGGTAAATAGGCGAGCTTTTATTTATAGCACTGTTGCTTTTATTTATAGCACTGTTTGTATCTCTAATCCGATATTTTATTATGCAAAGAGAGCAAAAATCGGATATTGTTAATGATCTTCTTGCCAATCAAGGGCGTTCCAATCTGTCAGATGAGGTTTTACGTTCAATTAAACCGCCCGAAGATGCAAAATCAATTAAGTTGAGCAATGATCTATTAAACTCCATTGCGCCTCCAACGGGAACAAAGCCAATTGAAATACAGCAGAGCGTTATTGACTCAATAGCTCCACAAGCTTCGCAATAATTTTTTTATTATATTTTATGTCAAATAATTCTTATATAATCCCAGCTCTTATTTTCATAGTTTTTGTTGGTCTTGCTGTGATATTTACGGTTGTTTATGCCGTCCCTGAGGGTCGTTTTGATTCTTCAGGAATGTA
>JACQDS010000076.1 GCA_016200995.1 Candidatus Azambacteria bacterium
GTTGTTTTGGTGTTTATAGATAAAAATGGCAAGTGGTTTTTAAGCGATAATTTTAAATCAATAGGCGATGAGGTCGTCCTGATCCCGGGCGGAAAAGGCAAAATGGCGAATCTTTCAAATCCAAGATCAAAAGTGGTGGTTGATCTTGCTTTTCCGGTTCTCCACGGCTCTTACGGGGAAGACGGCTCAATGCAAGGGCTTTTAAAGCTCGCGGACATTCCTTTTGTCGGTTCCGGAGTTTTGGGTTCCGCCATGGGGATGGATAAAGATTTTTTTAAAAAAGTTTTAAGAGATGCCGGCATTCCTATCGGGAGGTTTTTTGCTTTTTCCGACATTAAAAAATGCGATTTTGATTTTTTGGAGAAAAAGCTTGGCTTGCCATTTTTTGTAAAGCCGGCTAGTCTCGGATCTTCGGTGGGAGTGCGCAAAGTAAAAAGCAAGGATGATTTCCTGCCTGCCATCGAGGATGCCTTTTTGTATGATAAAAAAATATTGATTGAGGAGTTTATGGACGCAAGAGAGCTTGAGTGTTCGGTGCTTGGCAACAAAGAGCCAAAGGCTTCGGCTGTCGGAGAGGTCGTCGTTAACGCTGAATTTTATTCTTACGACGCCAAATACACGGATGAGAACGGCGCTAAGCTTATCATTCCGGCGGACATTTCAAAAGAAACGGCAAGAGAGATCCAAGATCTTGCGGTAAAGACATTTAAAGCGATCTCTTGCGAGGGACTTGGCAGGGTTGATTTTTTCTTAAGAAAGGACGGGAAGATTTTTGTAAACGAAATAAACACCATTCCCGGGTTTACATCCATAAGCATGTATCCAAAACTCTGGCAGGCGAGCGGATTGGATTATAAAAACTTGATAGACGAATTGATAAGGCTTGCTTTTGAAAGGTTTGAGAAAGAAAGACTTTTAAAAGTATCTATCTAGAAATCTCATTTTTTGGTATAATAATCTTATGAGAGAGGTTTTAATATCAATACTAAGAGATAAAAATACCACGACTTTTGAATTTAGGCGGGCGGCCAGTCAGCTTGCCGGAATTTTGTGCGTTGAAACTCTGGATCTTTTTCCAAAAGAGGGAGTCAGCATTCAAACGCCTATCGGAAAGACCGAGGGGGTTGAGATGCCGATAGACATTTTGCTTGTGCCGATCTTGCGTTCCGGTATGGCTTTGTTGTCGGCGTTCCTTGAGATCTTACAAAGCGCTCCGGTCGGGATCATCGGCTTAAAAAGAGATGAGAAAACGGCAAAAGCGAAGCTTTATTACAAAAATCTGCCGAAAGATCTTCCAAAATACGCGATAATATTAGATCCGATGCTTGCGACAGGCGGTAGCGCGGCTTTTGCAGTGGATATTTTAAAAAAAGAAGGATACAAACCGGAAAATATATTTTTTACCGGAGTGGTAGCGGCGCAAGAAGGCTTTGACAAGCTTGCTAAGAAGATTCCGGAAGAAAATATAACCTTGGGAGTTATTGACCCAAAGCTTAACGACAAAAAATATATCGTTCCCGGGCTTGGAGACTTTGGAGACAGATATTTTAACACTATATGACCCCGTAATATCAGGCGATTGACATTTTGGCTTGAGTTTTGTAATAATACACTCAAGTTGAACTTTTACAACCAAGAAAGGAAACCTTTATGCCTGCCAAAGATCAGTATACTTGCTTTTTTTGCTCTGAAAAAAGCAGCAATATTTTAACGGCTTCCTCTAGAAGCATCCATAGAGATGTAAATATATGCCATGACTGCATAGGTTTGTTTATTGATTCCGTATCATCTTCCAAAAGCAGAAAGATTTATTCCGGCAGTATGTATTCTATAAATCCAAAAAAGATAAAAAATTATCTGGATCAATTTGTGATCGGCCAGGAATCAGCAAAGATAAAAATGTCAGTTGCGGTTTACAATCATTTAAAAAGGATCAAGTCTTCTGAAAATCTTATTAAGAGCGTTAACGATGTAAAGATCAGAAAAAGCAATATGCTTTTGATCGGTCCGACTGGAGTTGGCAAGACTCTGCTAGCCGAGACATTGGCAAAAATTCTTGATGTGCCTTTTTGGATCGCCGATGCAACGAGGATCACTGAAGCGGGATATGTCGGCGATGATGTTCAAAGTATACTGGCCGGTCTTTTCAAACAAAGCGGCAACAATGTCAAAAAGACCGAAAAAGGGATCGTCTATATAGACGAGATAGATAAGATAGCCAGAAGATCCGATCGAAGCTCTCAAGGCAGAGATGTTTCCGGGGAGGGTGTTCAGCAGGCGCTTTTAAAGATGCTTGAAGGAGATGATGTTGGTGTTCCTATAGACGGGAAAAGATCAACAGATACGGTGACAATAAAAACGTCAAACATACTTTTTATCTGCGGAGGTGCCTTTGTTGGGCTGGAAAAGATAATAGGCAAGCGGCTTGCTTGTGGTAATAGTATAGGATTTTCCGCCGATTTGAAAGGCGAAAAAGAGAAGCCAAATGTCGGAGAGATATTAAGAAAGGTCACGCAGAAAGATCTTTTAAATTTCGGGCTGATACCGGAATTTATAGGCAGGCTGCCTGTGATAGCCACACTTGACGACTTAGGAGTTTCCGATCTTGTCAGGGTGATCTTGACCCCGAAAGACTCGTTGCTTCTTGAATACCAAAAGCTCTTTCACGAAGAAGATTGCGAGCTTGTCATTTCACACGACGGCTTGATCGCGATAGCCGAGCTTGCGGTAAAGCAAAAGACCGGAGCCAGAGGCTTGAGATCCATAATGGAGCAGCTGCTTGAAACGGAGATGTTTGATATTCCTTCAGATCTTGAAGTTTCTGAAGTCAGAATAGATGCCGAAGTAGTTTATGGCAAAAAACCGCCAAAGAGAGTTTATGAAAAAAGGAGAGCGGGACAGACAAACGCAAATATTATCAAAAGATGAAAATTTAAACGGGATGCTTGAATTCAAGCATCCCGTTTTTTTAAAATCCCCACCTTAGTTGTCCGCTTGGATCCAGACGGACTTCTATTTTTCTTGAAGAAGGAGGACTTTTTTTTCTTGGCGGGATTTTGGCCTTTCTCATCCTCGCGGCCTTAAGACCTCCGTGTTTGCCGAAATATTTTGCGGCAACTTTGCAGTATAACTGCCTTGTTTCCTTGCTTCTCATATACATCTCATTAAGAGATGGTCTGAACGTTTCTGGGAGTGGAATGCCACTCTCAAGTTTGTCTTTTATTTTACAAATAAAAGAGTAAGCCAATTCCTTGTTTACTCTTTTTTGAGTCTCTTCCTCAACCTTCCTTATTGCAAGGTTAAGATCACTTACATTTATGAACATGGCGACACCTCGTTTTGAAGGATCTTTTTTAATTATATCACATTTACAGATTTTGTCAATTTTGTCGCCGGCTACGTTTTTGTGTATAATAAAACCATGATCAGGGAAGGGCTAACATTTGACGATGTCTTATTGCTTCCGAGAAAGTCTCGGGTCTTTTCCCGAAAGGATATCTCCACAAAAACTCAACTCTCAAAAAACATCTCGCTCAACACACCGATAGTGAGCGCAAATATGGATACCGTCACCGAGTCCAAGATGGCTCGGGCGATGGCTGAGGCCGGCGGGATAGGAATTATCCACCGGTTTTTGTCTATTGAGAGGCAGGCAGAAGAGGTCCACAAAGTCAAAAGAGCGGAAAATATCATCATAGAAGAGCCGGTGACGGCCGAGCCGACGGAAAGCATTTTTGAGGTGAAGGAAAGGATAAAAAAAGAAGGGGTTTCCAATGCGTTGGTCGTGAAAGAAAAAAACGGCAGGAAATTTCTTGTCGGCATTTTAACCTCAAGAGATCTCTTATTTGAAAACGACAACAGCAAAACGGTGGCTTCTTTGATGACGACGGATCTTGTCACCGCTCATCCGAATGTTTCTTTAAAAGAGGCGAAAGATATTTTGCATAAGTACAGGGTTGAAAAATTGCCTTTGGTTTCCGATAGTGGGGAACTGAAAGGTTTGATCACTCTGAAAGATATTTTAAAAAAGATGGATAATCCGAATGCCTCAAAAGATAAAAAAGGCAGACTGCTTGTCGGGGCGGCGGTCGGCGTAAAAGATGACACACTTGAGCGCGCAAAGGCTCTTGTGAGCGCCGGCGCGGACGCGATAGTGATAGACATAGCGCATGGGCATAATTTCAGGGTGATAGAGACTCTAAAGATGCTTAAAAAGAATTTTAAAAACACCGACATAATAGCCGGAAATATAGCGACAAAAGAGGCGGCTTTGGACTTGATAAAAGCCGGCGCGGACGCTCTGAAGGTCGGCATCGGCCCCGGAGCGGCCTGCACGACAAGAGTGGTGACCGGCGTCGGCGTTCCTCAACTGACGGCGATAATGGATGTTGTCAGTATTGCAAAAAAATACAATGTGCCGGTGATAGCCGACGGAGGCATAAAAAGCTCCGGACATTTCGCCAAGGCGCTTGCCGCCGGAGCGCAAACAGCGATGATCGGCAATCTTCTTGCCGGCTGCAAAGAATCGCCGGGAGAATACATAATTGACAGAGGAGTGATTTATAAAAACTATCGAGGAATGGCCTCCTACGACGCCGCTTCGGACAAAAAACGCCTGGATAGCGACTCTGGCGACGGGTTTTTCAGATCCCCCGAGGGAGCTTCCGGCAGAATATCTTTTAGAGGGGAGGCTAATATGGTTTTGACGGATCTGATGTCCGGACTTCGTTCATCAATGAGCTATCTTGGAGCTAAAGATCTAAAAACATTTGTTAGAAACGCAGAGTTCATAAAGATGACCCAGTCGGGAATGGTAGAATCGGGCCCGCACGGCGTAAAACAATAAAAAGTTTTGGAATTCCACTTGGAGATTGAGTCTCCAAGTGGAGCAATAAAGAAACTATTGATTTTTTAAAATTATTCTGATAATGTTCTGATTATCAGAATTTGTTTTTTAAAAACTTAATATTGACTAAAAAAGGAGATCATACATGACAAAAAAAACCGAACCCTGCTTCCTCATAAACGGAGGAAAATCTCTGAACGGCGAGTTAAAAGTATATGCGGCAAAAAACGCAATCACAAAGCAGATAATAGCATCAATGCTTTCTTGTGAACCGTCTGTTTTTTTGAATGCTCCAAAAAGCAATGAGGTGTTTACGCTTCTGAATATGCTTGGCGAAGTGGGAATGAAACACGAGTGGGAAGATAATAAGCTTAGGGTTATAACTTCATCCATTTCAAACAGCGATGTCAGCTCGGTTTACTCAGGCGTAAATAGATTACCCATACTTTTTGTAGGACCGCTGGTTCATAGAACTGGGACGGCTTCTGTTCCAATGGTTGGAGGTTGTGATATAGGCTCAAGGCCAATAGACTTCCACATCAACTCATTAAGAAGGCTTGGAATTACCGTAGTTATGGATGAAAAAACTTTGAGTTTTGAATCCCGAAGCATTGAAGGAAATAGGATCCTCCTGCCTTATCCAAGTGTCGGAGCTACGGAAAATATTATTTTTTCCGCTATAACGGCGCATGGAAGAACGGTTTTGATGAATGCTGCGATTGAGCCTGAAATCTTGGACACGATAAAGTTTTTAAGGAAAATGGGGGCCAAAATAAAAGTTTCTCTCAAAAAAAGAACTATCTATATTGATGGTATAAAAAAACTAAAGGGGGTAACGCACACCTCAATAGCCGATAGAATAGAGGCTGCTTCCTATGGAATGCTTGCTGTTGCCACAAACGGGAAAATAGACATTTATGGAGCAGACTACAAATATTTACAGCCATTTTTAAGTTACATTGAGAAAATAGGAGGAGGAATTGAAATTCAAAAAGATCGGATAACCTTTTTCAGAAAACTAAAGAAGTTGAGAGGCATAGACATTGAAACAGACGTGTATCCGGGCTTTGCAACAGACTGGCAACCCTTATTAGGGGTTTTATTGACTCAAGCTCAAGGAATATCAAGGATCCATGAAACTGTTTACGAAAACAGGCTTGGATACACTGATACATTAAGGAGTATAGGAGCTGACATCACACTTACGGATGAATGCCTCGGAGACAAGGGTTGTAGATTCCACAAAAGATTCATTCATAGTTGCGTAATAAGTGGACCAACCCTGCTTAAGGGAACTGAGATGAAAATCCCTGATCTGAGAGCTGGATTTGCATATGTTGCAGCCGCTCTAATGGCAAAAGGAGAAAGTAGGCTAAGTCACATCCACTACGTTGAAAGAGGCTACCCTAATCTTGTTGAAAATCTGAGCTTATTAGGAGCAAATATTAGCCTAATAAAGTGAAACCAGAAAGGATGTGCAATTTGCATATCCTTTTTTTATTTTAATATTTCTAAAAATCTTTTTAGCTCCTCCTTATTTATATTTCTTCCAATTTTTTTATTAGGAGTGAAATTCGGACCATGCCAATCGTTGCCGCATGTTATTGCAAGACCGTATTTTTCACATATATACTTTAGTTTATTTTCTTCTTCATCGGCATGAGACGAATAATACGCTTCAATGCCTTTCAGTCCTGCACTTTTCAACTCTTTCACAAGATCTTCAAGGTTTATCTTCTGGCTTTGAAGAATCCTCCCCGGATGAGCAAGCACAGGAACTCCTCCGCATTTTATTATAAGATCCACAGCTTCTTTTGGCGTAAGCATAAAATTTTCATCATCCTCAGAATACGCCAATAAAGTGGCCTCTTTAAATGTCATATTCGTCTCTGTTCTTTTTAAAAACTCCATTGCTATATCATTTCTGCTCACAATGGTTTTTTTATCTGTCATGATTTTGTAAAAATCCAAGCCCAGACTTTCATATTCCGAGTTCAACTTTTTTATAATATTTCTTGCCCGTTTGTTGTATCCTTCTCTTGTAAATTCAAGCTCTTTATTTAAAAGTGAAATGTCAAAATCACAAGAATAACCCAAAATATGAAGAGAAAGATCTTTTTCAGTATCAAGTGAAGATATTTCCACTCCTTGGATAAATTGAGAATTTTTTGCCTTAAGTTTTGTTATATCAGGGTAAATATAATTATGATCTGTTATGGAGAAAATAACGATATTTTTTTTCTCCACAATATCAAAAATCTCCTCAGGCGCTATTTCACCATCGGAGCATATAGAATGCATATGTAGATCTGTTAAATTTATACTCATAAAAAATAATCTCAGGCAATTTCATTGCCTGAGATTATAGTATCATTTAGATAGACTGATTACAATATTATTGTAAAAATCATTGCCCGCCTTACTAAGAACCAAAGCGACGAGCCCTTCATACCACCTCATTATATTCATGCCGCATTCTTGATCAAGCTTAGTTTTGTTTACTTTTATAAAATTCACAACTAAAGAGGAATCAGTGTCATATATTCTGTCAAACTCACTAAAACACGCTTCAATGTCTGATGGTGAATTGGTATATCCTGTTTTCGTTTTACAGGCAAAATGAGTTAAAGCATTTCCGGGACCATGTATCAGCTTACTGACAAAGATCCTTCCTTGATCCCCATCAAGCGATCTTAAAAGCTGTCTTCTGCAAATTGTCCTGTTGTCCAATATCACATATGCTGTAAGATCAGAAAATGAAAACATTTCATTATTCATTGATGACGGACTAACATCAAATACCCCTTTTATGGTCTTTCCAAAAACAAGTGAAGGGTTGTATCTTGGATACCATAACGGAGACCTTATGTCATCAAATTCATCTTCGGTATGAGGTATAAGATCTACATCCAAACCCAACTCAGCAGAAAGAGACTTCCTCAATTCAGTAAGCTTCCTATAAGCATCCTTTTCAACTATTCCATTATAAGAAGGAACAATGACAGCAACATCACAATCCACACTTGTCTCTTTAAACATCCATGATCCATAAATCTTTGCAGAGGTTATGCAATCTACATTCATAATTGCATTCTCAATGGATAACAACGCTTTCTCTCTGTTCATAGCTTATCTCCTATTTCAAATTGTCAATATTCAACACATTTATTTAGAGATATGCTATAAAATAAAGCTTTGTTTGTTAATCTCAGGCCGTGTTCTCCAAGTGGAAGTATTGACTATATTTCATATTTGAAATAGATTTATCTTAGCTCTTTAAATAACAGAGGAGAATGACTATGCAAAATAAGATCAAACTTGCTGTTTTCGATATAGATGGCACTTTGTTCAGGTCAGCGTTGATCATACAACTCATAGATCATCTTGTGCTTAATGGTATTTTCCCAAAAGAAGCCAAAGATGAGATGGAGGAGGACTATCTTTTGTGGCTTAACAGACAGGACAGCTATGACAGGTATATTAAAAAAGTCATTGAAGTGCATAATAAGTATATTATAAATTGCGCGGAAAAAGATGTGATCGCGGTGGCGGAAAAAGTCGTTGATTGGCAAAGGGACAGGGTCTATACCTTTACAAGAGATCGCGTGAAGGAATGGAAAGATGAGGGATATTTTTTGATAGCTATATCCGGTTCGCCGGATTACATAGTTTCCAAATTTACAAATTGCTTTGGATTTAATATTTCTTATGGCAGCATCTGCGAGGTTGTGAACGGATTTTTTACAGGCAAGATCAATGCTGACTCGGCCGCCAGAAAGGATGAGATATTGAGGTATTTTCTCAGAAATTCTTCCGTGGAAGTCGATCTTGGTGAATCTTATGGCGTTGGAGACACGGAAGGCGACATCTCCTTTTTAAGTATGGTGGGTAAGCCGATCGCTTTCAATCCGAACAGATCGCTTGTCAAACATGCGGAAAATAATGGCTGGCAGATCATAATTGAAAGAAAAGATGTTATTTATCAACTTTCGTAATAATTTTAAAAACACTCAATGGTATTTTCTTGAGTGTTTTTTCTTGACTGTTTCTCCCAAGCTGATATATTTAACTTATGAATCCCGTTAGAGACCGCGGTCGCGAATTATCGGGAATCTTAATTTAATAGGAAATATGTTTTTATAATTAATTTA
>JACQDS010000073.1 GCA_016200995.1 Candidatus Azambacteria bacterium
AGAATAAAAACAAAAAATAAGACAAATGCGGTTATTTTTTCTTTGGCGGTCTTTTCTTTGAGCGTTTTCTTTTTTGCCGTTTTTCAGGTTTTGGAGATAAACGACTTAAGATATGAAAAGTCTTCAAAAATAAGCCGGTTAAAAAGCATGGAAGGAGAGAGCGAGAAGCTTGAACTTTCACTTGCAAAATTAAAAAAATCACAAAATTTAAAAGAGTCCGCGATCGGGCTTGATATGACCGATGTCTTGCAGGTGAGCTATGTCGGAGTTGGCGGCGGTGATGATGTCGCGTTTAACAGATAATAATTTTGACGCGCTATGTTTTCTTTTAAAAACGCCCTCAAAAAAAGCGGTGTCAACGAAAGGGTGGATTTTCTTTTTCTTTTTATCGTTTTTTTGGCTTTTTTGGCTGTTGCGCGTCTGGCGTATCTGCAGATATTCAGTCATAAAGATCTTTCTTTTCAAGCGGAAAGCCAAAGGAGATTTTCTTCGGTTTTGGAAGCCGAGCGCGGCAGAGTATTTATGGTTGATAGGAACGGCTCAGCTGTGGAACTGGCGACAAACGGCAGCGAGTACTCGGTGTTTGCAGTCCCGAAGGATATTTTAAACAAAGAGGAGTTTGCAAAAAAGGTTTCGGAAAGTTTGGGAATGGACTATGAAGTTCTTTTTAAAAGGATCTCAAAGGAAAACGACCCTTATGAGCCGGTAAGATCGGTCGTGAAGGAGGATAAGAAAGCGGAGCTTGAGGCCTTCGGTCTTAAAGGATTGGGGTTTAAAGAGAAAAAAGGCAGAATATATCCGAACGGGAATTTAGGTTCGCACGTCTCAGGATTTTTAAGCGTAAAAGATGCAAAAGGCGTCGGTCAATACGGCATTGAAGAATTTTACAACGACGCTTTGTCGGGACGCCAGGGATTTATTTACGGAGAAAAGGATTCTTTAGGTTCAAATATCATAGACGAAGACCAGAGATCATATACTGCAATAAACGGAGATCATTTATTTTTATCCGTTGATCCTAATGTTCAATTTAAGATAGAAGATGAATTAAAAAAGGTTATTGAAAAATGGAGCGCGGAAGCCGGATCGGTAATAGTGATGGAACCGTCATCCGGAAGAATTCTTGGGATGGCAAATTATCCGGATTTTGATCCGAACGAATACGCCTTAAGTAAGGAGATCTCTGTTTTTGCAAATGGATCTGTTTCCGGACAATATGAGCCGGGGTCTATTTTCAAGCCGATCACAATATCTGTCGGTATTGATACCAACGCCATAACTCCTGATACAAAATACGAGGACAAGGGCTTTCTATCCGTTTCCGGTTATACTATCAAAAATTACGACGGCAAAGTGCACGGAGAAAATACCATGACGCAAGTGCTTGAAAAATCTTTAAATACCGGAACGGTCTTTGTGGTTGAAAAGATCCAAAAAGATATATTTTTGAATTATTTAAAGAAGTTCGGATTTGGAGAAAGGACCGGCATAGATCTGCCCGGCGAAGCCAAGGGCGATATCAGAAATTTGGATGCAAAAAGAGATATTAATTTTGACACCGCCTCCTTTGGACAGGGCATAGCGGCAACTCCTCTGCAGATGATCGCCGCGATATCGGCGATAGCAAACGGCGGGACGCTTGTGAGGCCGCATATGGTTGATGAGATAATCCGTTCAAACGGCTCTAAAAAATATATTGAAAAAGATGAAGTAAGAAAAGTGATATCGGAGGATTCCGCAAAGAAGGTTCAAAAGATGCTCGTCTCGGTGGTAGAAAATGGATTTGACAAAGCCAAAATTCCCGGATACTTTGTAGCTGGCAAGACGGGCACGGCTCAAATACCAAACACAAACGGCAAAGGCTATTCCGATGACACCATTCATTCGTTTGTCGGCTTTGCGCCTGCATACAACGCTAAGTTTATCGTTTTGATAAAGCTTGATAAACCGCAAGGAGTAAGATTCGCTTCCGTTTCGCTGACCTCGACCTTCCGTGAGATAATGAATTATCTTTTGAATTATTATGAGATCAAACCGGATTTTCAATAAATTTATAATAGAATGAGAAAAATATTGCAAAAAATATTAAAAATAGCGGCGAAGTTGATGCTTTTAAGATACAAGCCAAAGATCATTGCTGTCACCGGCAGCGTGGGAAAGACGAGCGCCAAGGATGCGATATATGCGGTGCTTGAGAACGATTTTAATGTCAGAAAAAGCGAAAAAAGCTTCAACAACGAGATAGGTGTTCCGCTGACCATTTTAGGCATAGGCTCTGCCGGCAAAAATGTGTTTTTGTGGATCTGGAATCTTCTCAAAGTTATTTCTTATTTTATCTGGACAAAATATCCAAAAATATTGGTTCTGGAGTTTGGTGTTGATAAGCCCGGCGATATGGATTATCTCTTGGAGATTGCAAAGCCTGATATCGCGGTTGTGACAGCGATCGGCGATATCCCGGCGCATATTGAAAAATTTTCCGGTTCGGCGGAAGTGGTAAAAGAAAAATCAAAACTCGTTAAGGCTGTTTCAAAAGATGGGATAGTAATACTCAATTGCGATTACGACAGCGTTGCGTCTATGGAGCACAGGACAAGAGCGAGAGTTTTGACATATGGGTTTTTGAGCGAGGCAAAACTAAAAATCCATAAGTCTGACACCGGCATTCAGGAGAGTGGAATATTTTTATCATCATCTTTCAAGGTTGAATACGAAGGAAGTGTGGTGCCTGTCAGGCTTAACGCTTTTGGAGTGCCAAGCATATATGCCGCCGTGGCCGCTTGCGCCGTCGGGATAGCGCTTGATATGAATCTTGTTGAGATATCGCAGGCGCTTTTAAAAAATAAAACGCCAAAAAGCAGGATGAATATTTTAGAAGGGATCCATCACTCTGTAATTTTAGACGACAGCTACAACGCTTCTCCGGAATCCATGAAAGAGGCGTTAAATTCCCTAAAAAATATCAAAGCTAAAAGAAAGGTTGCTGTCTTTGGCAGTATGCTTGAGATCGGCAGATATTCCGAAGATTCTCATAGGGATGTCGGGAAGGTCGCATCGGCTTTTTGCGACTTGATAATAACCGTCGGAGACAAAGCCATTTTCATAGCCGACGAGGCTTTAAAAAACGGATTTAAAAAAGGCGAAAATTTATTTGTTTTTGAAAACTCGGACGAGCTTGCGAAAAAAATTAAAAATTTTATAAAAGAAGATGATCTGATATTATTCAAAGGTTCAAGAGGGGTTAAGTTGGAAACAGCAATAAAAGAGGTTTTAACTTAATCGGAAAAGTTTAATTGATAGCACCTTCCCGCTAGAAACTCATTTTAAAGAACCGTCCTTGACTCACTTCCAGCGGTTTGTCAGAACTTACATCTCGGCAAAAAATTTTGCTTCGCAAAAACCAAGCTTTTTTGCCTCCGAGATATTCTTTCAAATGAGTTTCCATCGGGAAGGATTTTGTATAAATAGTTGAAAAAAATAAAAAATGTGTTAATATTTTGTCTATAGTAAATATGCCGCTATCGTCTAGCCCGGTCTAGGACGCTACCCTCTCACGGTAGAAACGGGGGTTCGAATCCCCCTAGCGGTACCAATGCCTTAAAAAGCCGCCGGTGGATAACTCGGCGTTTTTTTATTGACATAAAACATTATTGTTGTATATAATATAAATTGTAAATAGTACATTTTTTACAGGGTGTTTTTTTTAAGGAAAATAAAATAGGAGATAACAAAATGCTAAACACAGAAAGTGTTTACAGGTGCGTCGCTGAAGGCAGGAACGGAGATCTTATGAACGCTTTAGGAAGCGTGGAGTTCTCCGAAAAAGGAGATCAGCTTTGCGAGGCTTTGATAGGGATTGTTCAAAAGCCTCCAACGCTTAGAGTTGAGTATCTCAGCGATGCGGAAAGGATCTGCTGGAGGCTCAACGAGCATATTATTGAGTCCTAGCAATCATATCCCCCCATCTCCCGGTATAGCCGGGGGATGGGATTTTTTTTGTTTTTTATGATATAATTTTTATCATGATAAAAATCATTCATACTGGAGATATTCATTTGGGAGCGAAGTTTTCTTCCTTTGGCAAGAAATCCGCAGAGCAAAGGCGGGCGCTTTTAAATTCTTTCAAAAAAGTTGTTGATGAGACGATTTTAAAAAAAGCGCATATTCTTTTGATATCCGGAGATCTTTTTGATTCAAATTTTCCATCGTACGACACGGTCAATGCGGTAAAAAGCGAGCTTAAAAAGCTTGATGAGCTAGGGGTCTATGTGGCGATCCTTCCGGGAACGCACGATTGCCTTTCGGCGGACTCAATATATAAAAGAGAGAATTTTTCCGAGGGGCTTTCGCATATATATATATTTGACGATGAAAACATAACTTCAAAGTTTTATCCGGAGCTGGATCTGGTTTTGTACGCCAAAGCCAACACCTCAAATAAATCAAAACAAAGCCCGGTTGAATTTTTGCAATCGGAAGAAAAACAAAAAGCAAGGCATAAAGTGGCGATGGCGCACGGTTCGATAGAGATAGAAGGCAAGTCGGCCGATGACGACTGGCCTATTAAGCTTAGCGAGATATCAAAATCGCAGATGCAGTATATAGCCTTGGGACACTGGCATGGGGCGCAGGACTTTTCTTTTGGAGCGACAAAAGCTTGGTATTGCGGTTCGCCGGAGATCACCTACAAAGAAGGCAAGGGCGGGCTTGGGCAGGGATATGCTATTGAGGTGGATATCACAAGTTCAGCGGAGGTCAAGCCATTTTTAGTAAGCGAAAAAAAGATAGAAGAGATGAATATTGAGCTTGACGCCTTTTCCGACATTGACGGAATTTACAAAGAGATAGAAAAAAAATCCGATCCAAACACGATATTGATATTAAGCATTTCAGGAATCGTTCATCCGAATCTTTTTTTGGATGAAGAAAAAATAGAATCGGATCTTTCGGATAAATTCTTCAGCATCAAGGTCAAAAATAATTCGTCGCTTAAGATAGAAAACATCACCGAAAGGGAGTATCCGGAGGATATGGTCGTCGGGCAGTTTGTGGCGTTGATGCGGGAAAGGATAAATGCATCGCAAAACGAAGAGGATAAAAAAGTTTTTGAAGAAGCGCTCCAGCTTGGCGTCGCCGAACTGGAAGGCAAAGAAGTTTTATAATTTTATGTATTTAAAATCATTATCAGTCAAAAATTTCAGAAAGTTCAAGGAGTTTTCCGTGAAGTTTCCTTCGGATATTACCATTGTCAAAGGGCCGAACGAACAAGGGAAATCCACTATTTTGCTTGCTATTTTAGCCGGACTTTTTTACGATCCGAAAAAAACAAATAAAGATATAGACGCTTTAAAAGCTTGGAGCTCGGAAGATCTTTACGAGATCGGCCTTGAGATGGAAAATGACGGCAATGAAATATCGCTGAACAAAGATTTTAAAAACAAGGAGATGCTGCTTGAGAACAAGACGACCGGTGAAAAGCTCAATACTTTCAAGGAGATCTCCGACTATCTTTTTAATATCGGGACGCTGAGATCGCCGTCGCTTTTTGAAAGCACCGCTTGTGTTAAACACGACGCGCTTTCTCTTATCACTCAAGGCGGCAGGGAGATCTCACAGGCCCTGCAGAGCATCTTGACCTCTTCTTCGGAAAATGTCAGCCCGGATAGGATAGTGAAAAAAATAAATGATGCTTTGACTGGTATCCAAAAAGGCTTAAAACAGGCTGCCAAAACCCCGGGGGTTCTAAAAGAGATAGATGATGAGGTTGTGGCGCTTGAACAGAGAAAGTCAAAGATAGCGTCCGAGCTTGAGGATATCGCAAAGAAAGTGGATTATCTGGGGTCGATCCAGTCTGAGTTCAATGATCTTAAAAAAGAATTTGAAACAAAGCTCAGCCAATACGAGATGAATAAAAAATATTTTCAGATCATTTCGGAGCTGGATAGACTCAACTCTCAATTTAAAAAAATAAACGGCGATGTTGAGGCTATTGAAAAATTGGAGAAGAGCAAAGAGTATATAATGTTTCAGCTTGAAAAAATGAGCTCTCTGGAGGGTTTTGACCTTAAGGATTTTTACAATAAGATAAGCAGCTTAAAGCAGAAAGAGGCTAAGCTTGAATATGTCAAAAAAAGCTCTTTGTCAGCTGTCGGCGCAAAGAAAAAAGGCGGACGCGGAGCTTTGTTTTTAAATATCGCTTTGGTGTTTTTCGCGCTCGGATTTTTGGGATTTTTAAACGCCCTGGCATTTGCTTCTTTTGCCGTTTCTTTGATATTTTTTATCTTGTCTTTTTCTAGAAGAGGAGATGAAGAGGTAAAGGAAAGCCAAAAGCCTTCAAGCGAAGCGGCGATGCTTGAAAAAGCATTGAAAAATGAAAAAGACGAGATCAACGCCGTTTTTGAAAAAAACAATATCAAAAATGAAGAGGAGCTGGTGGCAAAAATAAAAGAGTACAATGAATTTTGCAAGGAGCTTGAAAAAACGGAAAGCAAAAAAGACGGCATCTTAAGAGGCGCAAGCTTTGACGACCTGAAAGCTGAAAGGTCGGCATTGCTTAAAAAAATAGGCATTGAAGAGGAAAAGATCACAGATGAGCAGAAAACCAATGTTCCGACGCCACAAGAGCAGAGGCTTCTTGAGATAGACTTGGAAAGAGAAGGCAAGAAGCTGGACAGTCTTGAAAAAGAGATCCTGCAGGTCTCGGCCGTCTCCAATCAATATAATATGGACAGGGAAGAGATGATAAAAATAGAAGAAGAGGTAGAGTACTTAAAAGAAAAAAGAAAAAACACGGAGAGAAAAGTGAAGGTTTTGGAAGCGCTTCTTGCGAATATAAAAGAGGCTCAGACAAGAATAACGTCAAGATCAAAGTCCCGCATTGAGGATTATATGAAAAAATATATAGCGGTCATTACGGACGGCAGGTATGACAATGTGATTGTAAATGACGATCTTTCTTTCGGATTTTATCTTGTCGCAAGATTCGCCATTTTAGACCTTTTAAATAGAGGCAAAAAGTCGCTTGTGCTTTTGGACGACCAATTCCACTCTTTTGACGCGCAGAGAAGAGAAAATACAAAGCAGGTGCTTAATGATCTTACAAATAAATTCCAGATAATCCTCTTCACTCATTCTTCCGATTTTGACGATTTTGGCGAAGCGGTTTCAATATGATAAGATCATTATTCCAAAAAATATTTTTAAGTATTAAAAGTTCAAAATTTTTCAGCGACACTTTTATCTGGCGGATGGTCGCCTTGGGGGTATTTTTTGATCTGCTTTTGCTTTTTTATCTTAAGAGCAAAATTTCGCATCTCGGAGACATAATAGATTACGCTTCGCTTCTTGGCTCAGGATATAGAGAGATGCTTGAAAACGGCGCTTT
>JACQDS010000074.1 GCA_016200995.1 Candidatus Azambacteria bacterium
ATCTCCGGAACAAAAATATATGATAATTGAAAAATTAAGCCAAAATTTCAACACCGGATTTCTTGGTGAAGGCATCAATGACGCTCCGGCGCTAAAAATTGCCGGCGTATCTTTAGCGGTTCAGAGCGCCTCCGGCATCGCCCGCGAAGCCGCCGACATACTGCTTTTGCAAAAAAATCTTGAAGTGATAATCAACGGCATCTTGGAAGGCCGAGCGGTTTTTACAAATACCATAAAGTATCTCAAAGCCACTCTGGCATCCAATTTCGGCAATTTCTACGCCATCGCCTTAAGCACTCTTTTTATTGATTTTCTGCCAATGCTGCCAATTCAAATACTTATGGTAAATCTTCTTTCAGATTTTCCAATGATCTCAATAGCTACCGACAATGTCGCCAAAAAAGAGGTAAAAGAGCCGCAAAAATACAATGTGAAAGATGTCATCTTAATATCAATAATCCTAGGGGTTGTCAGCACAGCTTTTGACTTTATGTTTTTCGGCTTGTTTCACAAGATGTCGCCGGAAACACTGCAAACCAATTGGTTCATAGGCTCGATCTTAACAGAGCTGATATTCCTCTTTTCCATCCGCACAAAACTGCCATTTTACAAAGCCCAAGCTCCCTCAATGCCTATAATATTTCTTACAACGATAGCCGCTATAATCACTATAATTTTGCCGTTTTTAAATTTCGGAAAAAATATCTTTCATTTTTCCGCTCCATCATCAATACATCTAATGTGGATATTCGGCTTGGTATTTGCATTTTTTATCTCTTCAGAAATATTCAAAGTCTCATACTACAAATATTTTCAAAAAGTTGATAGCAGATAATTTATTTAAAAAATATTCTGATCTTCAAAGAGTCGTCGTTTTCCGGCAATCCGGAAGGGTTGTCTTTTTTTAGTATCAAAAATCCTTTGTCGGTTGATTCCGGCTTTTTAAAATCAAGGCTGGCTTCAAAAGGCGCAAAGTTTTCTGACGTCCAGTCGCCTTTTGCTATCGCTATTCCCCCTCCAAGAACATTGCCAAGATCATCGGTTAAAGAAACCGGAAAGCTTCCTTCAAAATACCACTTGCCTCTTGCCGATCCGTAAATATTAAGCGGATTTACAATATAAGAATCCTCAACCGGAGAAGAAAGCTGTATCAAGTCGCTTTTTTCGTTTTTAGCGTCCTTTGCAAGCTCTGTCTTGATATCAGAAACGCCTTTTTTGCTTTTGGAAACAGTGGAAAGCCCCGATGCCAAGATCACAGCCGCAAAGATGATCAATGCTATAATGACAAATTGCTTCATTGTAAATTTAGTGTAAAGTATTCTTTATTTCTTGAATCGTTTCTGCAGGTTTGTCTAAAAAATCACTTAAGTATTCCGGATGCTCTTGAATCACCTCATCAAAGCTCTTGGCATTTTTTGCTATCCACTCCATAGTATCCATTCCGGACTCTTCAGCAAGCAAAACCTGCATTCTATTTTTAGCATCAACCTTCATATCCTCTTCTGATAAATATTCTTTCATATTTTTTTAAAATAATTGTTATCATTTATAATATCCCAAAACCAAGAAAAAAACCAGCCGTGATAGACTGGTTTTTAAATGTAGTCGGGATTGCCCCAGATAAGCTCTCCTCTTGAATCAACTATACATCTTATAACCCCGAAGCGGAAAAAAAAGTCCGTTCCGCCAATAAAAAACTGCACACCCCCTATCACCTCCTTCATACTTCCATTTCTGACAGAGATCAGATGTCCACTGACAGAAACAAGATGCATAGGCAGATGATCCATCTCCGCCTCCTGCATAAGCTGAACAGTAAAAGCCCCTTCATGTCTTGGAAGCTTAATTATCATAATAAGCTCCTTTCAATACAAAAGATCTATGTTTTTATATTATATCACAAAAATACAATAATAGCAAGGACAAGCGCCGCTTAATTTTCCACTGTCTCTATTCTCTCGATATCTATCGTAGGCACGCATTTTTTGTTAAAAACAGTATTTGAATGATCCGCTCCCACCCCCATCCACTCTCCATATACTTTTAAAAGAGTTCCGTATTTTAAAAATTCTTTTTGTATAACTTGGTCATCTTTGTAATATCCGGCAAAACTCGGATATTTATAATTAAGATCCGACGGCATCCTTGAAAAATGCGCGCCTATGCAGCCTGAGAGACAACCTGTAAATTCCGCCGTCCAAACCACAGGTATCGGCTTTTCAAAACTGCGTATATCCTGGTAATTATCGCAAACTTTGGTATTGCTTTCTTCATCCGCCGGAAGAAGCATAAATGATAAATCGGCATATATAAACTGCTTTTTATTGTCCGGATCTCCAAAGAAGACAAAAAAACCAACGATAAAAAATATCATTAAAATAAAAAACAAAAATGCATCTTTGTGATTTTTCATACACACATTATTCTTTAGGCCTTTTTTTGGCTATTTATTTGATCTTTCTCACTCTTCTTCTTTCGGCGAGTATGGCCTCGGCCAGTTTTTTTTCTGTGATCATCTCTTTAGCTTGCTTTTTTCTTTTCGCAAGAGCCTCTTCCGCCTGTCTGATCCTTTCTGCCGCTATAACACCCTCCGCTCTCTTTCTTTCTTTTTCAATGGTGGCTTTTGCTTTTTGTTTTTCTTTGGCAAGAGAATTTTTGAAACTCTTTTTATAGGCGATCACTTCCGTCTCCAGCTTTCTTTCTTTGGTCAAAAGCTCCTTAACCTTCCTTTTTTCTGACAAAATGGCGAATTGAGCTTTATTTTTTTCAATTAAGATCTCTTTCTCAAGCTCTTTTTCTTCGGAAATTATTTTTTTCATATTTTGCCTCTCAGCGGCAAGAGTAGACTGCATATTTCTTTTTTCAGTTGCGATCTCAGCCATCTTTTTGTTTTGTAATGCTATTTTAGCGGCAGCTTCCTTTTTAACGACTGCGATGCCGGCCATTTTTTTGCTTCTCTCTTTTTTTACGGCGGCTTCTTTGAGCTTGCTTTTTTCAATAATGCTCTTTTTTGCTCTTTTTCTTTTTGCTTCCAAGAGCTGAGTTCTGGCATTTGCTTTTGCAATTTTCAATTTTTCTTCAAGCTTCTTTTCTTTGTCGAGTATTATTTTTACTTTCTTTTTTTCCGCCTCAAGAGCGGATCTCGCTCGCTTCTCTTCACTAATGATACCCTCTCCGCGCCTTTCTTCTTTTTCCAAAAAGCTTTTAACCTTTCGTTTTTCAAGAGTCAAAGCCAGCCTTGCCATTTTTAGGTCATTTAGCAACTTAGTCTCTTTCTTCCTCTCTTTCAAAAGCTTAGCCTCAACCAGTTTCTTATCTTTCGCGATAGCCTTCTCCAGCTCTTTTTGCGCTAAAAGACCCGCTTTGGCTTTTGCTTTTTCTCTTAAAATCGTCGCTTTTAATTTTTCTTTTACTTTTTTCTTTTCTTTCGCAAGAAGCCTTTCCGTCTTATTCTTTTCCGATATAATAGACGCCTCTTTTTTCTTTTCTTTCGCAAGAGCTTTTTTCGCTTTTTTTATTTCGGCAATAGCCACTTTTGTCTTTTTCTTTTCTTCGGCCAAAATCGCTTCAGACTGCTTTTTTCTTTCCTCGGCCAAAACAACGTCCGGCTTTTTTCTCTCTTCAGCTAGAGCATTTTCTATCTGCTTTTTTTCCATGACAATGTTGGCAAGAATATTTTCTATCTGCTTTCTTTCCGCAAGCATATGCGCTTCTTCTTGTCTTTCTTTTGCAAGAGCATCCTCGGCTTTGCGCTTCTCATCCAGCAAAGCGGTTTCAAATTGCCTGCTTTTTTCCGCGAGGGCATTTTCTATCCTCTCTTTCTCGGCCATAATAGCCTTTATTGATCTCTCGCTTTCCAAAAGAGCATGTTCAAACTTTTCTTTCTCCCGTCTAAGAAATATTTCAGCTTTTTTATGCTCTTCTATCAGAGACTCCTTGGCCTTTCGTCTTTCTTCCTTGATAGCTTCTTCAGATCTTCTTTTTTCTTCCAAAATAGCATTTTCGGCTTTTTTCTTTTCCTCAGCCAAAGCTTTCTCGGTATTTTTCTGCTCGCTCAAAAGGACCTCTCTTGCTTTTATTTTTTCTTTATTCAGCTCGCTCTCCGATTTTTTTCTCTCCTCAACTATTGATTCTTTGGTTTTTTGCTTTTCTGTCTTAAGAGCTTCTTCAGATCTTCTTTTTTCTTCCAAAAGAGCGTTTTCAATTCTTTTTTTCTCTTCCAAAATAAAAGCTTGGGATTTCTGTTTTGCTTCCATTACAGCCTCCTCCGCCATCTCAATAGCCGCCTCTTCGGCCTGCTTTTTCTCAGCAAGAACAGCCTCAGATTTTTTTCTGGTTTCTTCAAGAGCCTTTCTTATTTCACGCTCCTTTGCCAGAGCTTCGCGCTCTTTTTCTTTTGCCTCAGCCAGCGCGCTCTCTATTTTTCTTTTTTCTTCTGCTATCGTTTCTCCGGCCATTCTCCTCTCTTCCTTTAGAGCTTCCTCATATCTTTTCTTTGCTTCTATTTTGGCTTTTTCAGATTTCTGCCTTTCTTCATTAAGAGATTCTTCGGCCTTCCTCTTTGCTTCCAAAAGAGCGTTTTTTGTCTTTTGCCTTTCCTCCATCACAGCCTGCTCGGCAATCCTCTTTTTTTCAACAGTAGCCTCATCAACCTTCTTTTTCGTTTCCATCAAAGCTTCTTCAGATTTTTTCTTTTCTTCAACAAGAGCCGCTTCGGCTTTTCTTTTCTTGGCAAGCTCTTCTTCTTTCGCTCTTTTTTCAATGATAAATTTGACCTCTCCGTCGCTTGGCATATCGCCGATGGAAACTTTGGCCTGTTTCTTGCCCTCAATATATTCCCTGACCTTGTCCAAGATCTCCTCAACAGTATGCTGCGATTTGACAAAATAATCATCAGCTCCCGCATTCAACGCTCTTTTAATATTTTTGTCATCGCTTAAATTTGAAAATACCAAAACAGGTATGAATTTCAACTCCGCGTCCTGTTTTACCTGCTCCAAAACATAAAAACCATTGCGTTTTGGCATCATAAGATCAAGAAGGATGATGTTTGGCTTATGAGAGCGTATTCTTTTAATAGCCTCATCGCCGTCTTTTGCCATATCAACATCATAATCTTCCGCTTCAAAATTATCCTTTAAAGCCTGCAATAAAAACTCTTCATCTTCAACGATCAATATTCGGCTCATAAATTTTTAAATATAACTTTAACCAATAAGCTCTGCTAGACCAAACTAACAGCTTGCTTTAATTATACCGCATAAAATATGCATAAGTCCACTAAATGTTTTAGTCCACCATAAATGGGAATCCTCAATACCCCCACAAAGCGTTTAATTTAAAAACACGCTGTCGGTCTCGCTCCCCTCCCTGAGGAGTACTAATTAAAAGAATATCTCGGAGGCAAAAAAGCTTGGTCTTCCAACTTGGAGATTGAGTCTCCAAGTTGGAAGTTTTTTGTTGAGGGCTAAGCTCCGCCGAGCCTGCGAGACGGTTTTTATATCTTTCGGAGAACGGGACTCGGCAGGTTCAATTATTTTTTCTAAAATCCTTAAGCGCTTGACGCTGAACTTCTTCTAAGTGCATGGCAGGACGTTTTGATTTTATGAAAATTTCCGCTTCTTTAGGAGTTTTGCCTCCTTTAACAAGATAAGCGGCGACAAGCGTAGGCGCCCTGCCATGGCCGTTTTTGCAATGAACATAAATTTTTTTGCCAATCGCGACCAATTTTTCAAGCACAGAAACTCCGAATTCTAATTGTTCTTGCTTTGGCGCTGCATGATTTTGTACCGGTATCCAAATATAAAAGTCTGCGCCAAACGGCGCATCAATACGATTTTTTTCTAAAGAGATATCTGCGGTTATGCCTTCTTTTCTCAGCTCTTCATCAAAATGCGCTTGGCAGCACTGGTTTGTGCCTATATAAATGCCGTCGACAATCTCATTGTATTCTAATTCTTTAATTTGAGAATGATCGATCATAGAAAGTAAAGTTAATTTTCTTTGTTTTCAACAGAATCTTTTATGGCATATTTGATGATATCAAGATTACAGCTTTTATGCTCTTTGCACCAAGCTTGGCATTTTTCAGCGATTTCTTTTTTCGCATACTTAAAACCGCATTCTTCGCATTGATATAATATTTTATCTTTATTTTTAATTACTTGAACCATGATTTTATTATTATATCAAATTTCATGCCAAAACAAAACTCTCTAATCTGCCGTTAATCTGCCGAGCCCCGACCTCCGAGCAATACATAAGTGTTTTACCTTTTGAAGAGGTCCAGATATTCGTGCAGGACGAAAATCCGGTTGCGAGAAAAACCGGTTATTTCTTTAAGAATGCCGATGCGTTCCATCTCGCCGACAAGAGTATTGGTTGCTGTGTTCGAGGTATTCAGATATTTAGAGGCATTAGAAACCTTAAATGCAGGCATGGAAAATGACTGCAATAAAAGCTTATGTGCTAGCTTTGATCGGCGGCCAAGTTCCATGATCTGCTTCTCATAGCGAGCGCGCAAATCGATAATCTTCTCGAATGTATCCTTGCCCTTTTTAGCTGTCTCAATGACTGCCGAAAGGAAAAAGACAACCCATTGATCCAAGTCGTTTCGCTCGCGCACAAAAGTAAGAGCGTCATAATACGCTCCTTTGTTTCTTTCAAAGAAGTCCGTGAGGTAGAGCGTTGGTTTTCGTAGAATTCCGAGTTCAATAAGATGAAGTCCGATGAGCATACGGCCGATTCTTCCATTGCCGTCATTGAATGGGTGGATGGTCTCAAACTGATAATGCGAAACGGCCATCTTAATCAGATGAGGCATATTCAATCCTTTGTTATGCCAAAAAAACTCAAGGTCTTTTAAGGCCTCTGGCATGTCTTCTGGATGTGGCGGAATGAAAGCGGCCGTCTGGATGCTCGTGCCACCAATCCAATTTTGCCCGGTGCGAACTTCTCCCGGTTGCTTGTGTTCACCACGTACGCCAGACAATAAAATTCTGTGGGCTTCTTGCAGAAGCCTCATTGAGATCGGGAGCTCATTTAATCGAGCAATGCTTGTATTCATTGCTTTGATATAATTTTGCACCTCGGTCCAATCGTCTCTTTTTTCCGGGGAGATTTCTTCTTCCGGCAGGACAGCTTCGTCCATGCCAGTGCGAGTCCCTTCAATGCGACTTGATTTGACCGCTTCATTGCGCACGTGCATTTGAATGAAAAAATCTACATCCGGCACAAGGATGGAGTAGGCATTCAATTCACCGACAAGTCTGATCGCTTCTTCCAAGAGAACAGGAATTCTTTTGTCCTGCCATTCGTAGGGATGATTGACCGGGGACGGCAAAAAACTCTGGTATTCATAATCTTTACCCCAGAAGTGCTTCTTATGGGTACCTGCCATAAATTTGCTATTTTGCTGGGCTCTGTTTGTCATAGTTTTATCTAAATTGAAATATGTATTTCTATATTACCAGATATCAAGAAAAAGTGCAATAAAAATATGTGTATTACGACTTGGCACAAAAATGCGGTGCAATTGACCCATTTTTATGTTATGGGAAAGAAAATAGACTAAAATAAAATATTCGAACATCTAAATAAGCCCGTGGATAAAGGAAAAACACCAGCTTTCGCTGATGTTAATCCTATCTGGCTCCACGGGTAGGATGGATTCGACAGGCTCACCATTTTAACCTACACGAAAAACTATTCGACATGCTTAGAACTTTTGCTTAACTTTATTAGTGATTCTTTATCCTCTGCTATTAGAGCTTTCTTCTTTGCAACAGACCATTTTTTGATCTGTTTTTCTCTTTTTTCGGCATCTATTCTTTTTGTGTATTCTTCTTTGTAAATCAACTCCACATCAAAAAACTTCTTTGTAAAAAAAAGATTCTTTGTTTTTATGTTGTTTTAATCTTCTTGCAAGATTATCAGTTATTCCAACATAAAAAGTTTTTTGATTGCAAAGAAGAATATATAAATACCACATGATACAACACAAGCCCAGAACGCAAAAGTCCTGAGCTTGTCGAAGGGCTCTGTATTCTTAAGATAGTTCGAACGCATTTCGCCGCCTGCGGCGGCGAGGAAATCCCC
>JACQDS010000081.1 GCA_016200995.1 Candidatus Azambacteria bacterium
CCATCACATTCATAGGTTCTGCGCTCGCTTCCGGAAGCATCTCTATTTTTAATTTTGCCAACGATCTTCAATATATCCCGATAGGCATAGTCGCTCTCTCTTTTGTGACGGCTGTTTTTCCTTCGCTTTCTGAAAGCTACTCAAAAAATGATATGCGGGAATTTCTTGATAAATTTTATTCCGCCGTCAATCAGATATTGTTTTTGGTCATTCCGATCTCGGTGTTTTTGATCTTGGAGAGAGCGCAGATAGTCAGAATATTTTTGGGCGCCGGAGAATTTTCCTGGAATGACACAAAACTGACCGCCGCCGCGCTCGGGATTTTTGCTTTGTCGGTTTTTGCGCAAAGCTTGATACCACTCTTCTCAAGGGCTTTTTTTGCGATGGAAAATTCAAGAACGCCGGTTCTCATCAATGTCTCTTCTTTGCTTTTAAATGTAGGCTTGAGTTTTTATTTTGTTCATCTCTTGAAAGTCGGCGGGGCATTCCACGACTTTCTTGCCGGCGCGCTGAAGGTGGGGGATGTCTATGATATATCGGTTCTCGGCTTGCCTCTGGCTTTTTCCGTCTCCGGCATTATCAACATTCTCTGGCTTTACTTCGCTTTGTCGCATAAAATAGAATCTTACAGAAGCGACAAGATACTTCACTCTGTCAGCAGAATCAATCTTTCCGTGCTTTTGATGGGTATCGCCGTTTATCCGACACTTTACTTTACGGCGGATCTTGTCGATATGCATACATTTTTTGGAGTATTCATCCAGGGCGCGGCGGCGTTTTTGGTCGGCTCAGCGGTCTATTTTGGCTGCGCTTACTTTTTGAAGATTCCGGAGTTTTTCGCTTTCTGGGAGGCCTTTACTCTGCCTATAAAAAGGATGTTTCTCTCAAAAACCTACGCATCCCAGGTCAACGGCTCTGAAAAACTCTAATGTTTTCCACTTGGAGACTCAATCTCCAAGTCGGGCGGATTTTATTTGGAGATTGAGTCTCCAAGGCGGGGGGGGGGTATTGACAAAATATTGGAGTGTGCTATAATTAAAAAACAGTAAGAATAATAAAATTTAGGTTTATCAAAACTTGAATATTATGAGCTACTTAAGAATTTAGACCTGCAAGGCGGTTTAGAGAAGTAAATTCGTTAATTGGCGCGACGGCAAAAGTCTGTTGCCATGAGAATGGACGAGTAAAACCGGACACATTCTCCGAATTGAAAATTTCTAGAGACGTTGCAGGAGAGATCTAAAATCTTATTAGCGCAAAGCCCCTCCTCAAAAAGGAGGGCATATTTTTTTTAAAACTTTTAATTTTGGCATATTTCTTTGTCAAAAATTCCGGCGCTCGCTCGCTGTAGCATAAGCTACAGCTCGTTTCGCTCCTCATTTTTTCCTCGAACTACGCTCAAAATAAAAAGTTTTAAATATTTCGCAATTGAAAGTTAGACAGTTTCATTTTTTCTTTTTTTGTGTATAATCTAAGCTATGATGAATGGAGAGAAAAAGCAAAATTTAATAAGGAATTTCTGCATTATCGCGCATATAGATCATGGGAAGTCCACGCTTTCGGACAGGTTTTTGGAGATCACAAAAACGGTGGAGAAAAGAAAGATGCAGGAACAGCTTCTGGATACTATGAGCCTTGAAAGAGAAAGAGGCATTACCATTAAAATGCAGCCAGTGAGGATGGATTACAAGCATACCGACGGAAAGGATTATATTTTAAACTTGATAGACACCCCCGGGCATGTGGACTTTTCCTACGAGGTTTCAAGATCGATCGCCGCCGTTGAGGGGGCGGTTTTGCTGATTGATGCGACAAAAGGCATGCAAGCTCAGACGCTGGCGGTGCTTGAGCAGGCGCAAAAGCAGAATTTAGTGATAATTCCGGCGGTCAATAAAATAGACCTGCCAAACGCAATGCCAAAAGAGGTCAAGGCGGAGATCTCAAATTTTCTTATGATAGAAGAAAGCGAGATACTTGAGATCTCGGGAAAAACCGGAGCCGGAGTGCCAGAGCTTCTTTGCGAGATCATAAAAAAGATTCCGGCGCCAAAAGGCAGAGAAGATGCGCCGCTTAAAGCGCTTGTTTTTGATTCCGTTTTTGACGCCTTCAAAGGCGTGATAGCCAATGTCAGGATAGTAGACGGTTCTGTCAAAAGGCACGAGAAGATAAGGTTTATGGTTCAAAAAACCCAGTCTGATGTTTTGGAATGCGGAGCCTTTAAGCCAAGTCTTGTTGAAAGGCCGGAGCTTTTAACCGGCGAGATAGGCTACATCGCGACCGGGCTTAAAGAGATCGGCAATGTCAGGGTTGGAGACACAATTACTTTGCAAAATAATCCGGCGTCGGAAAACCTGCCTGGATACAAAGAGGTTCAGCCGGTTGTCTTTGCCAGTCTGTTTCCGCAGGACGCCGATGATTACGATTTCTTGCGGGACGGGCTCTTGAAGCTCCGTTTAAACGACTCATCTTTGTCTTTTGAGCCGGAGCAGTCCGAGGCTTTTGGCAGAGGATTTCGCTGTGGATTTCTCGGAATGCTTCATATGGATATAGTAAAGGAGCGGTTAAAAAGAGAGTTTAATATAGACCCTTTGGTGACCATTCCTTCCGTTTCCTACAATGTTAAATTAAACAACGGGACAGAAAAGCTTATCTATTCGCCGGCGCAGATGCCGGATCCAACCCATATCAAAGAGACGGAGGAGCCTTATGTCAGGATGGAAATAATCACAAGAAGCGAATATGTTGGCGGGATCATGGGACTTTTGGACAGAGCAAGAGGCATTTACAAAGAGACGCAATATCTGACGCAAGAGAAGATCCTGCTTTTATACGAAGCGCCACTCTCGGAGATTATCGTTGATTTTTTTGACGACTTAAAGTCTGTCACTTCGGGCTACGCTTCTTTAAATTATGAATTGATAGGCTTTAAAAAAGCCGAACTAGTGAAGCTGGATATGCTTGTCGCCGGCGAGCCGGTGGAGGCGCTTTCAAGGGTGGTGGTGAAGATAAGGGCGCAGGAGATAGGCAAAACGATGGTGGCGAAGCTCAAAGATATAATACCTCGCCAGCTTTTTGCGGTATCTTTGCAGGCGGCTGTCGGCGGGAAAATACTTGCAAGAGAGGATCTTTCGGCGATGAGAAAGGATGTGACGGGATATCTTTACGGCGGAGATGTGACGAGAAAAAAGAAGCTTCTTGAAAAACAGAAAAAAGGCAAGAAAAAGATGAAGGCGATGGGAAAGGTTAATATTCCGCCAGAAGTATATTTCAAGGTATTAAAAAAATAGGTTAGACGAGGAAAGGCAAAATAGAAAATCCGATCATTGAGATGACGACCAAAATGACCAGCACTTTCCAGATAAGCTCTACAATTTTTCTGTTTTTTGACATATAATTAGATTGATAAATTATTTAAATGAAAAGCAGAGAAGAAAACAATCAACTTTTTAAAAATCCTAAGCTGGCGCTTAGCATTCTTGTTTTTCTTTTCTTGGCTTTGAGCTTTTACGCTTTTAACGCCTTTTATAAAAAATATCAGATAAAGAAAGAAATTTCAACTCTGGACGCGCGGATCATCGGAATAGAAAAGAAAAAAGAAGATCTGCAGGGTCTGGAGAATGCTTTGACCGATAGAGAATATATTGAAAGAGAGGCGAGGACAAAGCTGAATTTCAAGAAAAACGGCGAGGAGGTGGTGGTGCTGGTTGAGAAAAATACGGATGAAGCCGGTACCGAAGCAAGTGCCGGAAAAAACAAAAGATCAGCGGGAGGCTCTTACGGTGAAAACGCCAAGAAATGGATCCAAATTATTTTTGGAAGATAATATATGATCGTAAAATTTCAGAAAATTTCAGATGACGCGAAAGTTCCGGCATTTGCCCATAAAGGCGACGCCGGGATGGATGTTTTTTCTTTTGAGAGCCTTGAGCTTTTACCGGGAGAGATAAAGGCGGTGGCGACCGGAGTGAAGATGGAGATACCTGAGGGGTATGTTGCGCTGGTCTGGGACAAGAGCGGACTTGCGCTGAAAAATGGAGTAAAGACGATGGGTGGAGTGATAGACTCCGGCTACAGAGGGGAGATAAAGATCATTATGACGAATCTTTCAAAGGAGGTTTTGAAGATTGAAAAAGGTCAGAAGATCGCTCAGATGCCTATTCAAAAATTTGAATCGCCTGAGGTTGAGGCGGTGAGCGAGCTTTCCGAGACAAAAAGAGGAGACGGAGGTTTTGGATCAACGGGATTAAAATAAATAAGAATGAAAAAAATAGCAAAAAGCTTTAAGCACGCATTTCATGGTTTGTACGATGCATTTTTAGGCGAGCATAATTTCAGGGTGATGGCGCTTTTGGTTGCCGGTTCTTTTCTTTTTGGATTTTTTTACATTGAGCATGCGTGGGAAGTGGCGGCCTTGATAATTTCCGGCGCATTTATGCTTTTTGTGGAAATGATAAACACAGCAATTGAAAAATCTTTGGACTTGTGGACGACGCAAAAACATGACAAAATAAGATTTGTAAAAGATGTGATGTCCGGCGCCGCGCTGGTTGCTTCTCTGGCCTGGCTTTTTATTATTGTTTTAATTTTTTTCTATTAAGATGGAAATTTTATACAATTTGGCGAAAGATTTTTTCAATAAAAAGTTTTTTAAAACTTCGTTTTTTTACGCTGTTTTTCTAGCTGTTTTTTTTACGCTTGCCGGAATGATGTTGAGGTCAGGCGTTCTTTCTGGCCTTGATGCTTATTTAAGAGACGCGGTTTTGTCTTTAAGAGGGGAGACGCTGAATCATTTAATGATCTTGACAACATATCTTAGCGACAAAGTGATAGTTTTGCCGGTCGCGCTTTTAACAAGCATTTATTTTTTATACAGAAAAAAATATGATTTTCTCTTCGGGCTTTTGACATCCTCTTTTGTAGTCAGCTTGGTTGTCGTATTGGCGAAGCTTTTTTTCGCTCGTCTTAGGCCGCCGTTCTCGGAGGCTTTGCTTTTTGAGAATGACTTTTCCTTTCCTTCCGGCCATACGGCGAGAGCGGTTGCTTTTTACGGCATTTTGGCTTATTTTGTATTTGTCTCCACCAGAAACAAAATTGAAAAATTTCTTGCAATTTTTGTTGGGTTGGCTATGATATTTTCAATATCATTTTCCAGAGTTTACTTGGGAGTTCACTGGCCATCGGATGTTTTTGGAAGTTTGATATTTTCAGGAGTTTGGCTTTGTTTGTTAATATATCTTTGTGAAATAAAAAGAAAAATGCGTATCCAGATGATGATGTAGTCAGCTTACCCCATTAGAGCCGAAGTAGCTCAGTTGGCAGAGCAGTGCTTTCGTAAAGCAAAGGTCGCGAGTTCGATTCTCGCCTTCGGCTCTAACGGGGTTAAGCAGAGCGACGCATTCGTAACGCGTAGGTCAGCGGTTCGATCCCG
>JACQDS010000080.1 GCA_016200995.1 Candidatus Azambacteria bacterium
CAAAAAACCCCGCCTTGTAAAAAGTATAAGGCAGGGCGAACATTCCGACTCCGACTATCGTACCCACTAATATAGATACTGCATACCAAAATTTTTTATCCATATCATTCTATGGAATCGCTTCTCTCCGAATCTTTCAGGTTGCTTAAGTTTCTGATCTTTGCATCAAAATCGAATTTTCTGAAAAGATACAAAACAGAAAGCGCCAAAAGCACGGAAAATACGGAGACAAGATAATATCCCATTCCAACGGCAATTCCTATTGATGCCATCACCCAAACGCCAGCGGCGGTCGCAAGCCCGTGAACCTTGCTTTCTCTGAAAATGATAAGACCGGCGCCGATAAAACCTATGCCCGGGAGTATCTGGGATATTATTCTTGAGGTATCTCCAAAAAACCTTGGATCCAAAGAAAGAATTGTAAATAGCGTCGTGCCGACAGTGATCAAAGAATAGGTTCTCGGCCCGGCTTCTTTGCCGGCCGATTCGCGCTCTATGCCGACCACAAGCCCAAGGATGAACGCCAATATCAATTTAAAAAATATTTCAAAATTGAATGGTCCTAAAAAATCCATATTTTTATTTTTTAATCTTTACCAATTTATCTTTTTCTATAAGCTTAATGACTTTTTGGACAAGTTTTTTGGGATCGGTGTCGTAAACTATCTTTCCCGCGCCTCTATGCATCTTATCAACTATATCTTGTATATGATCTGCAGTGCCTCCGCTGCCAAGCAAAACGCCTTGCGGTTTTTGGTCTTCAAAGGCTATAGTGAATTCATTTAAAGTTCCCATTCTTCCGCAGACGGTGATGACCGCATCGGAAGCTCTTGTTAAAAGCAGGTTTCTGCCTGAATAATCAAAGCCTGTGTATATTATAAGATCAAAATAATCTATCGGGAGCTTGTATGTTTTAACATGGGATACTTCCGAAGCGGCCGGTGAAAGGCCTATGGATATTCCACCCTCCTCTTTTGCCCCCTTTGCCGCCCAGTAAGGTATCCCGGATGTCGCGCCCGTGACGACCACTCCGTTTTGTCTGACTATCTCCCTGCCAAGCTCCTCTGACATCTGAAGCGCGTTTGCCGCGCAATGGTTTGACTCCGCCGCTCCGGAAATGCAGATCTTGTATTTCAAAGATGATTTTTCTATATCGTGAATTTTGTGTTTTCTTTCCATAATTTTTTTATTTGTTATTAATAGGCTTTTTAATGTCTGAAATAATATTTTCCAAAAGGCCGTTTCTCGGATCAAGGCTCTTTGCAAATTCCAGTTCTTTCAAAGCATTCTCTGTATCATCGAGCTTAAAATAAGAAAGCCCGAGATACATCCTTACATCAGGATCATTTGGAAAGCTGGCCAGAATTCCGGAAAAAACATCTTTCGCCTCGCTGTACTTTCCATTTTCATAATACATCTTTCCAAGTAAAAATGAAATATCAACGCTCTTTGGATTTGAAGCCAGCGCTTTTTTGTAAGCGTCTTCCGCCAGCTGGCCGGCAGAGCCGTCAAATTTTGAAACCATTTCATACAAAGAGCCAAGCCTTGCAAAATTGCCGGAATCGTCCGGATTTAAACTTATCGCCCTACTATAAAAATACTCAACCTCTTTTATTTCGGAACCAACCCTTTTAACATTTTCCTCTTTTTTTGGGTCAAGATCTTTTAGGTCATTTTCCAAGATCACAAGCTTAAAATCCGCCGCCGACCTGAAGTAAGCATCATTTCCGCCATCAAACGCTATCGCCTTGTCCATAAGCTTAAAAAAATCCTCTCGTCCATCCAGGCTGTTTATATGCATCGCCTTGTAATAATTCAGCTCAGCCATATACCTTAAAGCAAATTTGTAATAAGCAAATATGGCAACGGCAATAAGCAAGACAGACAACGCAAAACCCAAAAATATCTTTTTTGTGCTTGAAGAAAATTCTATATTTAATACCTCTTTTACGACAAAGCTGTATCTGTAGCTTAAAAGCGCCGACCCCAATGCAACACTTAAAAATAAAATCACATAATTGCTTGAAGAAAATACCAGCTCAGCAAATGACACCAAGGACGCAACAAACAAAGATATCGCCATCGCATCGTATTTTCCTTGGTTTGCCTCTATATGCAAAAGCCTTGCTCCGGAATATAAGACGCTCAGGAAAAAAGCGATAAAAAACAGACCGCCTAAAATTCCAAGATCGGCAAAATAATCGGTCAAAGCGGAGTATCCGGAATTAAACTCAAGCCTGTTTAATTTCACATCCGGAATGACCTCTTCCTTATGCTTTAAAAAAGAATAATGAAAGCTTGCCGGACCGGATCCGATGATCGTATTTTTATAATCCTCTTTGTAAGACTTTAAAATTATATCTTTTGAAGCTCCGTAAGAGAGCTTCATGTCGGATGGATTTTTAGCGACACTTGAGAATGAGAAAAAAACCGAGGCTGCCAGCACAACCAAAAGCAGAGAGAGCTGAACTTTCTTATTTTCAAAATTTCCTCTATTTGAAAAATACAAAATGGTCAAAAGAAAAACGCCCACGATAAGCATATTCCAGCTTGCGCCAAACCCAAGCATAAATAGCGCCACCGCCAAAACCGCCAAAAGCCCAGATAAAGCCAACTTTTCCCAAAGCTCAACTAAACTCAAGAAAAGGCCGATGGATATGATAAAAGCGGGGATCAAAAATAATGCCAGAGAATTTTCCGTGCCAATGGTATTGAATCCGGAATCCGCGGAAACAAAACCTGACAAAAATCCGTTGCCACCTAAAAACCAAAATGCCAAAGATAGGAATGATGACGATACGAACAGGACCAAAGCATTTAATATCTTTTTTCTGTCCATCAAAACTGTCTGCGATATGAAAAACAATAAAAACAGAATGGCCAGATTAAAAACTGATGAAACCTCTCCTCCATAAAATCCAAAAAGTCCAAAATGCGTCCTGCCGCTCAAGGCCCAAGAAACGACGGATGTAAAAAATAAAAGGAACAAGGCCGCCACCGGAAAGTTCAGCCTCATTTTTATCTTTCCGGAATTTACAAAGCCGGCCAGCCAAACAAAAAGCGACGCAAAAAGAACGGAAAGAATGAAAAATTGCTTGTTAAGATGCAGTGGCAAAAGCGTTTCCGGCAAAAACAAAATCGGCGTAAACAAAATTACCGCATAAAAAATAATTTCGTTTATCTTATCAAGAATAAAATTTTTCGGCTTCGCTGTTTTTTCAATAGTCGTTTTTGGCTGACTTTTTTTAGACTGATCGGCTTTTTGGACCGCGATGCTTGCTTCGCTCATAAAATATTGAAAAAATTTAAATTAAAATGATTATTTTTCCTCCAAAAATACCTCCTGATTCATGTCCGGCATCTGCGCATCCATCGCCAGCTCGTCTTTGATGCGCTGGATAAGCGCCTCGGCCGCCGTATGCTCGCCCTGGACGACAAAAACCTTTTTGGCGGTATGGCGCATAGGACTCAACCACTCTATTATCTGCTTTTGGTCGGCATGAGCGGAGTAGCCTCCTATGTGAACCACCTTTGCTTTTACCTGAATGTTTTGTCCGAGTATCCTCACCTCTTTTTCTCCATCAAGCAGCTTCCTGCCCAAAGAGCCTTTGACTTGAAAGCCGATTATTAGAAGCGTATTTCTCGGATCGGAAAGATATTTCGCCTCATGATAAATTATCCTGCCGCCATTGGACATTCCGGAACCGGCAATAATGATCTTCGGACCCTCATGGCGGCCTATCGCCTTTGACTCCTCAACGCTTGGAGTGAATTTAAGTCCCGGAAAATTAAAGACATCATCTCCGCTCGCTATTAAGTGCTGAGTTTTTTTGTCAAAATAATCCTCGTGTCTTTTGTATATATCCGTGATCTTAATAGCAAGCGGCGAATCTAAAAATATGGGCATCCTTGCTATTCTGCCATGCTCAACAAGCTCGTTCATTTCATAAAGAAGCTCTTGGGTTCTTTCCGTGGCAAAAGCCGGGATCATCAGCGTGCCGCCCTTGTTCACTGTTTCCTCTATCACATCCTCAAGCAAGTCTTTTCTTTTTTTGTTGTCTTCGTGAAACCTGTCGCCGTAAGCGGATTCTATCAATATATAATCGGCATCATCTATGAACCTTGTCTCACCTATCACCGGCGCAGGATAATTGCCTAGGTCTCCGGAAAAGACGATCTTGATCTCTTTGTCAGATCCGTTTTTCACAAAAAGCTCAATTATTGAAGAGCCTAAAATGTGTCCGGCGTTTCTTAAGAAAAATCTGACATCGCTTGAGACGACCACCTCTTCATCATAATTTTTCGGAGCTGCCATCTCAAACGCTTTTTCCACATCTTTAATGGTATAAAAAGGCTGAAGACCTTCTCTTCTCGCTTCCTCTTTTATGACATGCTCTGAATCGTTTAAAAGCGTATGAGCAAAATCCAAAGTCGGACTGGTTCCGTAGATCTTCCCTTTAAAGCCGTCTCTGACAAGCTTTGGCACCCTGCCACAATGATCTATATGCGCGTGAGTCAGTATCATCGCCTCAACCTCAGACGGATTGAAAGCAAAAGGGTCGGAATTTGAAAATTCGGAAAATTTTGAGCCTTGAAACATCCCACAGTCCACAATAACTTTTGTGCTTTTTGTTTCTATCAAATAACAAGCGCCCGTCACAGAACCGGCCACCCCACCGCAAAACTTTATCTTTATCATTTTTTTAGTTCTAGAATTTAGAAATTACTTTATGTAATTATAGCATAAAAAATGATAATTCAAAAAATCCGCCAATTATATCCGGCAGATTTTCAAATTCAGCTGATTTTGAGAATATTCTCAAACTCTTTTTTATCTTTAAAAGGCCCTATGAGGGCGAGATTCATGTTTTTGTTTTGAAATACCTCCTTTGCAATCTTGTTGACCTCGGCAAGGCTGACGGCATCTATCTTTTTTATCACCTCTTCAAGCGTTAGTATCTCGTTTTTTAAAATTTCCTGAAAACCCAAGAACTCCGCCAGCTCATCGGAGGACTCTATGCCCATCACCGTTTTGCCTTTAAAATACTCTTTTGCTTTTTTAAGCTCGGCCGCCGTCACGCCTCTTTGCTTTACTTTTTTAACTTCAGCCAAAATGCCTTTTATAGCGCCCTGAACCCTTTTGTTGTCCACTCCGGCGCGAATATAAAAATATCCTGTGTCGGCGCTTGAGTCGGTGCCGGCGCCGATGTAATAGGCCAACCCCTGCTTCTCCCTGATGTTTATAAATAGCCTTGATGACATATTGCCACCAAGAATGTTTGCGAGCAAAGACTCGGCCATCAATTTTTTGTCCGTCACGGAGATGAAAGAGCGAAATGCCAAGACAAGATGCGATTGGTCAGTCTTTTTGTGTTCAATGCCGAGTTTCGGCTCTTTTTGGCTTTCCAAAACCTTCTTTTTTTCCAATCTCTCTCCTTTTCTTAAATTTGAAAAATATTTTTCAACTTTTTCTTTGATGCTTTTTTTCTCAAAATTTCCGGCTACGCAGACTATCGTGTTTTCATTTGTGTAATGCGACTCGAAATATCCGTTTATATCCTTTCTAGTGAAAGACGTCACGGTATCCCTCGTGCCGGCGATATCCCAGCCGGCCGGCTGGTCGCCGTAAATCAAGCTCTCCAGATTTTGCGAAACTTGGCGCGCCGGATTGTCTTTATACATATTTATCTCTTCGATCACAACACCCTTCTCTTTTTCTATCTCCTTGGAGTCAAACTTTGAATTTAAAAGCATATCAGCGACGACATCCAAAGCAAGCTCAAGGTGCGAAGCATCGGCCTTAACATAATACCCGGTGTATTCATTGCCGGTGAAGGCGTTGTATTCCGCGCCGATGCTGTCCAGCTCGCTTGATATCGCAAGGGTGTCTTTTCTTTTTTTCGTCCCCTTAAACATCATATGCTCAAGGAAGTGCGAGATGCCTGAAATGTTTTTTGTTTCGTATTTTGAGCCGACACCTACCAAAACCAAGACGGTTATTGTCTTGGTATCTTTGGTATGGGCTGTTATCAGCCTGAGATTGTTTTTTAATATTTCTTTTTTGAACATTTTATTGTATAACTCTTGCGCTGTCCTGCTTGATCACGCCTTTTAAGCTTGAATCCATAGATTGAGCGCTTTTGTTTATCGCTTTACCGGTAAATACATCTGTGCCTGATAATGATGCTTCCGATATCAGCTTAAATTGCTGTCCGACATGCACCAAGGCCGGCAAAAATGAAAGCTGAAAATCAACCCTTTGCGGCGGAATGGAAAATCCGGAGCCGGCAAAGATCACTCCCGGCTTCCAAGTGATCAAGCCTTTTTCCTTGTCGTAGGATATGTCGGCGTCTTTTGGCTCTACAACCCCCGTCCATTTAACATTAAGCGGCAAAGAGGCGGTGACGACAGTATCCTTGACATCATTGACGGTATTCACCGCCTGCCAAGAGATGGCGTACGAAGTTTCCGAACCGACAGTTGGCGGCAAGGGGCCGAAATTTGTTATCGGGCCGTCGGAGTAATAGCCATTGGCGCCAAAACCGACGGCTGTTTGAAGCTTAACATAGAGCATGTCCTCATACTCCACCGGAAGGCCGGCCAGACTTTCCGGAACAGCTCCGGAAGCTATTTGGACAGATGACTTTATCTTTAAATTTTTGTCGGAAGCGGATTGAGGAGTGAAGCTCGGCTTTACTTTTATGGAAAATGTGACAGAGCCCTCTTCATTCGGATCCAAAACGGCGAGCGCCGGCACTCCGGATTGGTTCCAAATGATCGAGTTCGTCCTGCCGTCAAACGAGCCCCAAGGGATGCTCAAGCTTCTCATATCCAAAAATTTATCGTCAAGCTGAGCGAGTATTATCACATTTGATATTTGGGAGTCGGTGGTGTTTTTGTAGCTGATCTTGTAATTTAAAACATCTCCGAAATTCACGGAAGGGTCGCGCGAATCATTGACAGTCTGAAAGACCAAGAGCGCAGATGAGGCAAGCTTTGTTTCAG
>JACQDS010000079.1 GCA_016200995.1 Candidatus Azambacteria bacterium
CAAAAGTCCTGAGCTTGTCGAAGGGCTCCGCGGGTAGGATTCGAACCTACGACCAATCGATTAACAGTCGACTGCGCTACCACTGCGCCACCGCGGAATATTAAATTGTAAAACAATCCATGATTGCTTTACATAGATTATACAAAAATATACATTTTTTGCAAGCCTTTAAAGACTAGAACCTAACAGCTAAAAGCCGATTTTAGTACTCTGCCAGCTTTTTTAGCTTTGAGTTGTTTCTTATCTTCTCAAGCGACTTTGCCTCTATCTGCCTGATCCTTTCTCTTGTGACACCAAACTCGCTACCCACCTCTTCAAGCGTATGAGTGACGCCATCTTCAAGTCCAAATCTCATACTTAAGATCTTCTGCTCCCTCGGGCTTAAGTCTCCCATTATGTCATTTAACTGATCTTTAAGAAGGCTTCGCGCGGTGGATTGCGCAGGAGATATCTCTTTTTCATCCTCTATGAATTCCCCGAGCGTTGATTCGTCAGAGTCGTTTCCGAGTGGCGTTTCCAAAGATATCGTGTCTTGTGATATCTGTGTTATGTGCCTGACTTTTTCTATCTCAATGCCCATTTCTGAAGCTATCTCCTCCGCTAGAGGATCTCTGCCAAGATCTTGAACGAGCCTTCTTTTTATCTGATTGAATTTTGATATCGTCTCAACCATATGAACCGGAATTCTGATAGTTTTTGCTTGATCCGCAAGAGCCCTTGTGATCGCCTGCCTGATCCACCAAGTCGCGTAAGTTGAAAATTTATATCCTTTTTTGTAATCAAATTTTTCAACGGCTTTAAAAAGCCCGATATTCCCCTCTTGGATAAGATCCAAAAGCGTCAGATGCGAACTTCTGCCTATGTATCTTTTTGCGATGCTGACAACCAGCCTTAGGTTTGCTTGGGTTAATTTTTGTCTTGCGTCTTCATCCCCCATCTCTATTCTTTTTGCAAGCTCTTTTTCTTCATCTTCCTTCAGCAAAGAGATCTTGCCTATCTCCCTCAGATACATCTGCACTGAATCTTGGGTCAGATTTATCTCTTCAAGAAATTTCTTTGGCGCCTTTTTCTTTTCCGTCTCTTCCGGCATAGCAAGAAGACCTCTTGACTCAACAAGCTCAATACTTGTGGCGCTAAGCTTATCGTACAAGTCCTCAAGAGCGTTGATATCCTCCTCAATGTTAGGCATCAAATGCAAGATCTCCGAATAAGTGACAAAACCTCTCTGCTTTCCTCTTTCAATAAGATCCGTCGTTGCCGACTCAAATTTCGCCTTCAACTCTTCAAGTTCGGCTTTTGTCCTCTTTATCTTTTTTGAAGCGGTTTTCCTTCTTGAAATTTTCTGCTTTTTCTCAGCATGCTTTTTAACAGGCTTTTTTGAGACAGGTCTCTTTGCAGGTTTTTTCTTTAGGGTCTTTTTTTTCGCGATTTGCTTTTTTTTAGTCATTTTTTGTTTATAAAATTATATCTCATTTAATTTTTTAAGATGTTCTTCCACCAAAGTATGGTCGCCCATCGCTTCCGCCTCTTTTATTTTTAAATGCATCTCCGCTCTTTTTTCGCTTAAAATATCATTTTTGATCTTTTTGACAAGAAAGTTTATTTCTGAAGCAAGGTCTATATTCTCGCCTATCATCTCAGACTGCATAATGATCGGGTTTAAAAGGGTCTTTTCCTCCTCGCCTGACTTGTTCAACATCTCTGAAACTTCGCCTATTTTAACACATTTTTCGAAAAAATCAAATAGAGAAAGCATATCTTCACTGACAATCTTTTCCATCTCCATTTTTTCCTCTTTTATCAGACTTAGGAAGCCGGAACTCTCAAGAAGCGGAAAATTCTTCGGATCCTTTATCAAAAAAGAGATCAGCGACGCGATGATCTTATCATCTCTTTTCACTTCCCGACTTTTAACATTTTTTTGGATGTTTTTTTCTCCGTATGAACGATCCTCTCCAACTTTTATATTTTTCATCTCCTCTTCCAGATATTTAATATCTGTGTTTAAGATATTTGATAGCTTATCAAGCCAATGGTACCTCTCGACTGAATTTAAGATCTTTTTTATATTCGGCAAGATCTCTTCTGAAATTTTCTTTTTGCCTTCAAGCGAGCTTTTGTCGTTTTTTGCTAGCGCCGTTTCAAAATAATAATCCATCACTGGAATTGACTTTTCAAGCGCGGATTTAAGCTCACCGCCGTGCGACAAAACAAAATCCGCCGGATCTTTTCCGTCCGGTATTCTTACTATGCTGGCATTTAGGCCGTTTTGCAAAACCACATCTATCCCTCTTTTTGTCGCTGTGTCGCCGGCCGAATCCATATCAAACGCCATTTTTAAATTCAAAGCGTATCTTTTCAAAAGCTTCGCCTGCTCTTTGGTCAGCGCCGTTCCGGAAGAGGCGACGGCGTTTTTCACTCCATCCTGCCAAGACATTATGAGATCCATCTGACCCTCCATCAGCACCGCGTATCCTTCTTTTTTTATCTCAACTTTCGCTTTGTCTAGGCCGTAAAGAATCTTGCTTTTGTCAAAGATCGGCGTCTGCGGAGAATTGACATATTTTCCTTCATTCTCCTTTGGCGTCAAATATCTGCCGGTGAAACCGACGATGTATCCGTTGGCATCCGATATAGGAAACATTATCCTATCCCTGAATCTATCAAAATATTTTTTCTTGCCCGTCTTTGTGCTAGCCAAAACCAGCCCGGCTTTCTCCATCATCTCCGAATTATAGCCTTTCAATGCGAGAAAATTATACAGGCCGTCCCACTCCGGCAGAGCATAGCCTATTCTGAATTCATCCATCGTCTCTTTTTTCAGCCCTCTTTTTTCCAAATACGCCAAAGCCTCTTTACCGGCTTCCGAATGAATA
>JACQDS010000077.1 GCA_016200995.1 Candidatus Azambacteria bacterium
GGGAACGAATCTCGGCACGGTCTCTGCTGGAAGTCGATCAAGCGCGACAAATAATGTAAAAGTTGGAACGCATCAGATCGCGGATACCAATGTGACAATATGGACGCCAACATTAATTACATTTTTAACAGATTCTTCAGCAGTGGGTGATACAGATACAGATTGGGGAGCAAATTTTGGCGGCGCTTCGGCCCTGACCGTTACATCTGGCAGTCAAGCAGCATCGGGGCTTAACTTTTATGTCTTTCCGCAAATAACCTCTGTCACCCAGCCTGCCGGCTTTGCCGCGGATACCGCAAGAGAATATGACGCGGCAGACACCGACGGCGTGATCACTCTCAACGGCACGCGTTTTGGAAGTTCGCAGGGCACCGGTTCGGCAACTATCGTTGCGCAGACCGCGACTATAAACTCCTGGATAAACACTGCGATCCAAGCTCAGGTTTCGCCGGCGATTGTTGATACGGTAAACACAGGAAGCATTTCAATGACGCAAGGCGCCGGAGCGAACGGAAAAACGCATACTTACGCCGGTACTTTGCGCGTTCTTCCGCGCATTACCGGCTTTACGCCGACAAGCGCAAGCGAAGGCGGCGCGGTGACGGTGAACGGAAATCATTTTTGCCAAGGTGTTTCTTGTCCTGTCGCTTTTTCCGCAAGCGACAAGGTGACATTCACCTCGGCAAGAGATGCAACGACGTTTACAAGCTGGTCGGCGACCGCAATGGCAACGACCGTGCCGGTCGGAGCGGTGACCGGAAATGTTGTTTTGACATCAAATGCGTATACATCAAATGGAAAAAGCTTCACCGTGCTTTCAAATACGCCGTCGGATCCGACTTCACTTGATCAGTTCAAAGATGTCGGGTTCACGCAAAGCATCGCTGTCGGCGGCACCGCTTCTTCAACGCCGATATATTTAAAGCAAACAATGGAAGTGCCGGGAATATCAGGCGGAACGCTTTATCCGCAATTTGAATATCAGCTCATAGGAGCGGCATTTTCTTGCGTCGGCGGAGGAGTTTGCGGATCAGCCGTGGAAGGCACAGGATCAGCCAGTCCCGGTCCGGCTACCGGCTCAAAATCCATAACTCCGGCGGACGGCTCATACCACTGGCAAGCAAGGACAAGACACAATAAAACCGGTGCGGACTACTATAGCAACTGGGTCTCTTTTGGCGGAAACTCCGACCCGAACGGCATTGATTTTACGATAGACACAACAGCGCCGACTATAACAAATGTCTCTTCCGGAACCCCAGGCTCAAACAGCGCGACGATCACATGGAATACCTCTGGAGAGCTTTCAACAAGCCAAGTGGAATACGGAACAGACTCGGGACTTGTCGGAAGCTCTTTAACAACGCTTGACCAAACAATGGTTTTAAATCATTCGGTTGCATTGGTAAATTTAAACTCCGGAACGGTTTACTATTTCAGGGTTAAGTCTAAAGACGCAGCAGGAAATTTGGCGACAAGTTCTCCTATCCAGAGCTTCAGCACCACATCTATTACTCAACCGGCAAAGACGACGCAAACATATATTGTCGGAAACACAGGAATAATAAGCGCGCCGACAACATGGTATTTTACCTTGAACGCTCCCGAGACATCTTTAAATCTTCAGAGCGCTTATCTTGAAGTTTACGGACTCGTGTTTGGCGGAACAAATCCGATAGATTTGCAGGTTAATGCCGTACCCGTTTCAAGCTACAGCGTCAGCGCAGCCAATGCGACATTTTTCAAGTTTTTATACAAAATACCAAATCAGGCGGATCTGAATTTAAACGACACTTTGACCGGCGGCCCTCCTGCGACTTGCGCGTATGGCAGCGGAGGCAACCCGCCGTGCAATAATATTGTGGTAACCCCGGGAGCGGGAATGAGCGTTTATATCAGCTCGGCAAAATTGATCTTCACTTATTCTTATACGCCATAAAATATGAGTTTAAAAAAAATAATTTTAGTAATTTTTCTAATAGCCGTTGGCGCGCTTTTGGTGTGGTATTTTTTCGGCGGTTCCATAGGCAAAAATATCTCTCTGATGCTTGAGAAAAAAACGACTGTAAATGAGCAGCTTGAAATTCCTGACACAAAATCTGTCGCCATCTTAGACGGCCGATTGCCAAATACGAACGCGTATGATACTCCGATAGCGCCAAACAGCCCCAAAGAGGAGGTGGTGGTGCCGGGCGCCGTTTTGACGCTGAAAGAAGCTTATGCAAAATCTGAAGCAGAGGCTCTTATATGGGGAAAAGACGCAAAACTTATTTTCATCAAATCTCTCGGAGCGGTGACGCTTGACGGCAGGTCCAGCCAATGGCAGGTCGTTTTCGGCTCAAAAACAAAAAAGAAAGGATATGAGATAATCATTCAAAAAGATCTCATAGTTTCTAAAAAAGAGATAGAATCAAAAGAATACGGATATGATCTGCCGAAAAATTGGTATGATGCAAAAGACGCTATTCTCTCCATCCAAACAATGCCGCAATTTAAGCAGTCAACGATTTCAGGGATGAATTTTTATTATAACAAAGACGGGAAGATCTGGGGGTATGCTTTGGCGACATCCAATGGCACGGTTTCTGTTCCGGTTCGTTAAAATTTTCAAAATTGGCGAATTTCTTTGTCGCTGACTCCGCGCCTCTCTCATCGTACATTATAGTACGATTCGATTCGGCGCTCGGCAGCCCCTCGAACTTCACTCAATTTTGAAAAATTTTAAGCGCAGTTTTATTTAGTTAATTATGCACAGAAAAATTTTATTTTTTTTAATTTTTGGATTTTTTTGCGGAGCTGGCACTCTCGTTGTTTTTGCCGCGGATCAGATCAAAACCACCACCCAGCTTGCCGGCGCCTCTTCAACCGCTATCTCCTCAAGCACAAACTTCCCATTCGCATTTTACATCGGCGACAATCTGACAGGAATAACAAACCCGGTAAAATCTCTGGCATTTTCAATGTCGGGAACATACACCGGAAATGGAACGCTCGCTATCTCGCTAGATTCCGACCCGGCAACGACCCAAACATTCACTCTTCCGAATGTCGGAGCAACGCCAACCCCTTTTGAATTTTTATACAAAGATCCTTCAAACAAGATAAATCCGACATCCGCCGGCTCCTATTCTTACACTCTCAATGTCATTCCTTCCGGAGTAATAATTTATTCTTTTGGAGCGGAGATGAAGGAGAGCCACAGATACAAACCCACAACCTGCGGAGGCGGATATGCGGCATCGGGATTTGTTGAGTCATCAACATTTGACACCGGGGTGGCGCAGGGCGCCGGCTATAGCTCGATACTTTGGCAGGGAACGCTGCTTTCGGATACCAAGGTGAGGATCCAGCTTGCAACATCAAACAGCTCAAGCGGTCCATGGATATATTATGGTCCGGATTGCACGACAAGCGCGTATTATGGAAATTCTCCGGATCTTCCGGAGGATGTCGGCTGTCCGGCATTGCATAATAACAAAAGGTATTTCAGATACAAAACAACGCTTTGTTCAAGCATCGCCAGTGGCTGTACGGCAAGTGGAACAAACACGCCGACTGTCAATGATGTAATGGTTAATTGGAATCCATAGCCAGCTTTTAGCTGTTAGCTTATAGCTTTTAAAATTATGAGGCAAACACAGTTAAAATTTAATAAACCCTCAAAAGCTGAAAGAGGTTTTAGCATTCTTGAGCTTTTGCTGTATATGGCGATTTTTACAATTATTTCGTTTGGCTTGGTGAACATGATAAGCACGCTCAACAAAGGCTGGACAAGATCGCAGGTTGAGTCGGAGGTTCAGCAAAGCTTGCGATATGCTATCAGCGCCATATCAAACGATATCAGAAAAGCGAGTTTTGTTTCTCAGCCGACGGCCGGCTCTTCCGGAAGTCTGCTTGATATGAATATCAGCGGTCAAAGCTACAAATATTTTTTAACAGGCGCAGCGCTTCAAAAGCAGATAGGGACAAATCCGGCCGAAAATATCACCGGAAACAATGTGCAGGTTAAAAATCTGGTTTTTTATACGGTGGCTACCCCGGCGCAGACAAATGCGCAGATCACGGCGACAACAACGCAGTTTTATATCAAGGTGGGATACAATTCAAGCAACCCGGAATATTCTTACGATCAATCGGCGACATCAACGGTAAATTTAAGATGAATGAAGAATTATGAATGAAGAATCAAGAATAAAAAAGCTTCCGCCAAGGGCGGATCAGCCCCTGGCTGAAAAAGCTATAAGCTATAACCTAAAAGCTGACGAAGGTATTGCCGCTATCAGCTCAATCTTGGTGATAATCACTTTGACCTTGCTGATAGGCATGGCGGCGGCGACATCGGGGATCACGGAAGGGCTTTTGTCGCAGTCGCAGAAAGAAGCGCAGGAAGCTTACTTATCCGCTGAGTCCGGATCGCAGGATGCTTTAATGAGAATATCAAGAAATAAAAATTATTCTTCTTCAGCCGGATATTTTCTGCCGGTCGGATGCTCGCTTAATTCATCAAGTAGGTGTTCAAAAGTAGTAGTTGAAAAGGATTCGCAGGTTGTTTGTTCGCAAGCCATAAGCGCCGGACAGGACTGCATCATATCAACCGGAACATTTGGAAATAAGAGCAAAAAAGTGGAAGTGATTTTGAATGTTAACGCTACAAATGGTAAGATTGATGTAGTGAGCTGGAGAGAAATATAGTATGAATATATCACAACTTTTTTATCCGACGGAGAAGATCGTCGGCATTGAAATATCAAAGCAGTATATCAAGGCGATTCTTTTGGAGAAAACAAAAGATAAGGTTTTGATGCGCAAAAAAAGTTATGTTGATCTGCCAAGCGGGCTCATTTTGGATCATCAGATAAAAGACAAAAAGGCGTTTGTTGAGATCTTAAATAAATTCAGACAGGATAACAAAGAGATATTCAGATCAAAAAATGTCATTTTATCGATACCTTCCAATTTCGTTTTTACTTATCTTTCAAGTTTTCCCGTTCTTGATTATGAAAATCTGAACAAAGCGGTGAACCTAAGTCTCGCCACCGATATGTTTTTCCCGGATGATGTGGAAAATGTTTATTACGATTGGGAGGAGATACCAAAGGAGATACCGGATAAGTCGGAGGTTTTTATCTCTTTTTCAAAAAAGGAGAACATTGATGATTATATAAGCGCTTTTTCAGAAGCCGGTTTTGACCTGGTGGCGGTGGAGTTTGGCGCAAGAAGCCTTGCCAGAGCATTGAGCATTTTTGGCGATAGCGTTGGTTTGGCGGTGAATATTTTAAGCGACGGAATAAATTTTTCTGTAATCTTTAAAAACAAGCTCTTATTTTCAAATTTCTATAAAATTCCGGAGATAAGATCGCAAGAGGAATTCAATGCATTAGTGAAAAGAAAGCTCTCGGAAGTGGTGAATTTTTACAATACGGATCAAAATTCTTTCGGCAAAATACAAAATATTTCAGTGGTGTTTCCATATGAAGAAAAAAAGGCGCTGGTTGAATTTTTGAAAAAAGAGACAAGCCTTAATTTCCTTGACCCCGCAGTTGACGGATCAATGCTAAAAGAGACTGCAAGCTCCATTGATGATTTTTGGATATCAATATTCGGAACGGCTTTAAGAGGGCTTTTGCCGAGGGAGAGCGACAAAGATATAAGCTTGATGACCGTCGGCACCGAAGAGTCATTTAAAAAAAGAAAGCTTATGTCATATATGTTTTTGTGGGGAGACATATCAAGCGTGGTCGTGATATTTTTTTCACTTTTGTTCGCCGGCAGTCTCTTTTTTATGAATATGCTTCTGACGGATACAAAAGTGAAATTTTCCCA
>JACQDS010000078.1 GCA_016200995.1 Candidatus Azambacteria bacterium
ACGGAAGATGGCGGAAAGAAATGGAAAAATTTCGGAGAGGAGCTTTCAAGAGCGGCGTCTTACAACCAGATAAAATCCATTCAGCTTGACCCGACGAATTCAAACATAATATATCTTGGCGTGACAAATGGAGTTTTAAAATCAACCGACAGAGGAGAGAGCTGGAAATTCCTTGATATGCTTATACCGCCTACAAACTTGCCGATAGATTCCGTTAAGGTGGACCAAACAGACAGAAATAATGTTTATGTCAGTGTCAAGGATCTTATTTACAAATCCGAGGACGGCGGGGTTAATTGGTCTGTTCAAAGAATAACTTTGCCGACAAAAGAAAAAAGGATAAGCGTGATAACGATAGATACCAAAGAGCATCAGAGCGTTTATCTTGGAATAAGATAGTATTTGACCGCGTATTAAATTGATGTCATACTTTAACTAGCACCTTGAGAGGAGAATAGGCTATGCTATACGTCAACTTTGATCAAGATGATTCGTCGGTTTCTTTGCACGTGCCAAAAGAAAATGTTAGGGCGGTGCTTGGACTGATCAAGATCCTAATGATAAATGATGTTAGTACAAAAGATCTTCAAGAATTAGTAGAAAAAAACAGCGATCTTCCTTTAGATATCAAGTTTGAAGCAAGCTCGCATAAGTTTGCAATGTCTCTCATAGACAGAATATTGGAGACATCAAAACAAACAGGTATAGATACAGCCTGTTTGAAAGGATTTGTGGATCTTCTTGATATGGATCCTGAAACAGCAAGGATGCATTAAGCCTAACACTAACCCCGCATAACGCGGGGTTTTTTATTTTTCCATTGCATAAGTAGAGAAACATACTTGGAGATTGAGTCTCCAAGAGCGAGATATTTTTTAAGAGAAGAATCTCAAATGCGCTGGACGAGCACACAATTTTTAAATATTTTTAAAATATGATATAATTAGCAAATAAGATTATGAATGAAATTTTGCCGGCGATAATAGCGAAGGATCTTAATGAATTGAAAGAGAAGATTCAGCTTGTTGAAGGCTTGGTTTCTTGGGTTCAGATCGATGTGATGGATGGAATTTTCGTTCCTCCAGAAACATGGTATAATCCAGAAGATCTAAAAAGTATAAAAACAAGCGTAAAGCTAGAGGCCCATTTGATGGTTCAGGATCCGGATATTAAAACAGATGAATGGATAAAGTCCGGTGTTAACAGGGTTTTAATTCATTATGAATCCGCTTCTTCGGCTGGTATTTCCGAGATGATCGACAAGCTGAAAGCCGCAGGTATTGAAGTCGGGCTTTCTTTTAAAATGGAAACGGATTTTCATGACGCTCTGGATCTTTTGGCGAAAGTTGATGCGGTTCAATTTATGAGCATCGGCAAGATCGGATATTACGGCCAGGATTTTGACGCCAGAGTGATGCAGAAAATAATCGCTTTCAAAAATGAATTTCCAAATGTGAAAGTTTGCGTTGATGGAGGAGTGAATTTTGAATCCGCCAAAGAGCTTTTAAATGCCGGCGTTGACAGGCTCGCGGTAGGAAGCCTGATATTTAAAAGCGATGATATAAAAAACACGATCTTAAAATTGCAAAATTTATGAGTTCTATACACGATGATAAAATAAAAAAAATAGAAGAAAAGGCCAATGAGATAAGGCAGGATTTGATAAAGTCCTTGCTTGAGGCAAAGAGCGGACACTCCGCAGGACCTTTGGGTTTTATAGATGTGCTTTCAACTTTGTATTTTCATGTTTTAAAATATGATCCGAAAAATCCAAATTGGGAGGATAGGGATAAGCTTTTTGTCTCTCACGGGCATATAGCGCCGGCAATTTACGCCGTGATGGCGCATGCCGGATATTTTCCGGTAGAAGAGCTTATGACCTTAAGAAAGCTCGGCTCCAGGCTTCAGGGTCATCCGCATAGAGAATCTTTGCCGGGACTTGAAAGCTCTTCCGGGCCTTTGGGTCAGGGGCTTTCGCAGGCGATCGGCGCCGCGTTGGCGGCTAAGCTGGACGGAAAAAGGAATAGGATATATGCCTGCCTTTCCGACGGCGAGCATGATGAAGGTCAGACATGGGAAGCGGCGCTTTTTGCGGCAAAATACAAACTTAATAATCTGACGGCAATTTTAGACAGAAATAATATCCAGATAGACGGCTACACTGAAGATGTGATGCCGTTGGATTCTTTGGCTCTAAAATACGAGTCTTTCGGCTGGCATGTGCTTGAGGTTGACGGACACAATATCGGTGATATAGCCGATGCCTGTGAGTTTGCAAAGTCGGTCTATGAAAAACCTGTTATGATAATCGCGCATACTATTCCCGGCAAAGGCGTTGATTTTATGGAATTTAAGTTTGAGTGGCACGGCAAGCCGCCGAACAAAGAAGAAGCGAAAGCTTCTTTAGATCAATTAAGAACCTTAGGAGGAAAAATTAAATCAGAACATGAGTAAAAATATGATAAACGAAAAAATGCATTTAGTTGAAGATCTTTTCGGGGAAGGTCTGAAAGCGGTTCCGACAAGAAATGGCTTTGGTGAAGGCCTTGTCAATGCCGGCAAAAAAAATAAAAATGTCGTTGCTTTGTGCGCTGACCTGACAGACTCAACAAGAATATCTTATTTTCAAAAGGAATTTCCGGCGAGATATTTTGAGGTTGGCGTCGCCGAGCAGAATATGGCAGGCATAGCCGCCGGAATGGCGGTGGCCGGAAAAGTTCCCTTTATATCCTCTTACGGAGTCTTTTCCCCCGGAAGAAATTGGGATCAGATAAGGGTCAGTATTTGCTACAACAATGCCAATGTGAAGATAGCCGGAGCGCATACGGGAATATCTGTCGGTCCGGATGGCGCTACTCATCAGGCTTTGGAGGATATGGCGATCACAAGATGTTTGCCTGGGCTTGTCGTTATCGCTCCTTGCGACTCTATAGAAACAAAAAAAGCGACGGAAGCTGTTGCCGAACACAAAGGGCCGGTCTATATGAGATTTGCAAGAGAAAACGATACGGTATTTACCACTGAAGAAACGCCATTTGAGATCGGCAAGGCCAATCTTTTAAAAGACGGCTCTGATGTTGCTGTTGTGGCTTGCGGACCACTGGTTTACAAGGCTTTAGTGGCGGCAAAAGAGCTTGAAAAAGATGGCATTTCCGTTGCGGTGCTGAACAATCACACGATATCGCCTATGGATAAAAATGCGGTTTTGGATCTGGCGAAGAAAACAAACGCGGTGGTGACAGTGGAGGAGCATCAGATAAACGGCGGGATGGGTTCGGCAGTCGCTGAGATTTTAAGCAGAAACTATCCTGTTCCGGTGGAGATGGTCGGAATGCAAAATTCTTTCGGGGAATCCGGCGAGCCGAAAGAGCTTTTGGAAAAATACGGAATGAGTGTTGACGGCATCAAAATGGCGGTGAAAAAAGTTTTAGAAAGAAAAAAATAATATGTATGATCTGATAACAATAGGAGCGGCCACAAGGGACGTTTTTTTAAAAAGCAAAAAGATCACAACGCATAAAGACGCGCATTACAGAACCGGCAGCGCGCTTTGCTTTGATATGGATTCAAAAAACGAGCTTGACGAAGTACATCTTTCCACAGGCGGAGGAGCGACAAACGCCGCCATCACATTTGCGAGACAAGGACTAAAAACAGCTTCTATAGTCAGAGTTGGCAGCGACTCTTTTGGAAAAGAGATAATCGATGAATTAAAAAAAGAGAAAGTTAGCGTTGAATTTGTTCAGAAGGATAAAAAGCCGGAGACCGGATATTCAACGATAATTACGGCCACCGATGGCTCAAGGGTTATTTTGGTCAAAAGGGGAGTTTCGGCGGATATTAAATTTGCAGATATTAAATTAAGCAAATTAAAAACAAGATGGATATATATATCTTCTTTGGGCGGGGATCTTGCGTTGCTTTCAAAAATATTGAACTTTGCGAAAAAAAATAAGATAAAAACCGCATGGAATCCCGGGCAGAAAGAGCTTAACGCCGGGCTTGAAAGGCTGAAGCCGCTCATAAAAAGCGTTGACGCTTTTATGCTTAACAAAGACGAAGCCTCCGCTCTTCTGAACTTGCCTTTTAAAAATGACGCGGAGATTTTTCAAAAACTCGAAAATATGGTAAAAGGTATTGTAGTGATGACAAAGGGAAAAGAGGGGGTTTCCGTTTACGACGGCAAAGATATTTACTGCGCCGGTATTCCAAAGTCTCCGATAGTCGGCAGAACCGGAGCCGGTGATGCTTTTAATTCTGGGTTTGTATCAGCCATTGCAAGCGGGAAAGAGATATCATATGCCATACAGCTTGGCACGGCAAATTCAACATCGTTGATACAGCATTTTTCGGCAAAGACAGGTTTGTTAAAAAAAGATCAATGGGGAAAGTATCCAAGGGTTAAAGTTTCAAAAAACAAATGTTTTTGATTTCAAAGTTTTCTGAAAAATTATTATTATAAGAGAGAAATAAAATGACAAACGAAGAAGCGATAAAAAAAATAGCGAGAATTTTAAGAACGGATAAAAATACAGTTGCCGGCATCTGCGAAAGAATGGAAGATGTCACCGGAACGAGAGATGTCCCGCAAAGAGTGATGGAGGAAAATGAAGTGCTTGTAGAGAAGGCTTTAACGTCTTTGGGCGTGAGAAAAGACGCTTTTCATTATGAGATCTATAACGCTCTCATAGGGCATATTAAAGGAAATGACGAAAAAATATTCAAGCTGCTAAGAGAGCCTCGCTGCATTAATTTTGAAGGCTGCAAGACGCTTCTTAACTTCGCTCAAGAGATTTCCGGAGTGCCGGAAGGATTTTTTATGAAAAGATCAAAAGCTGAAGAGCTCTTGAGAAATCAGCCGCCGCTTAATATAATATCAGCTTTAGGATACAAAGATGTCAATGAGCTGATAGAGAAAGAGGAGTTATACCAAATATTTTCCGCATTGAGATTTCTGGAGGATATGGAGTGGCTTAATAAGGTGTTTTTTGCGCAATACAAGAACTTGACCGTTGATGATTTTGAATTCAGACCGATAGAAGTTAAGGTGCTTGACGGCAAGTGGATGAAAGCAGCCGAAAAATTCCTTAAGA
>JACQDS010000086.1 GCA_016200995.1 Candidatus Azambacteria bacterium
CCGCGACAGGAATGATGACCGATCTTGAAAAAGCGCCCCAATAGCATTCTTGGTAGTAATAGTCGTCTTCTTTTATTTCCTCTTCTTTTTCACGGACGCCTTTTATGGAGAGCATATCGTTTGTCATCGTGATATCAACATCCTCTGGCTTTACTCCCGCAAGAGTGGATTTTACTATGATGCTGTTCTCATCCTGATAGACATCAAGCACCAGCTGACCTTCCGTTTCCTGCATAGCTTCTTTCTTTGTTTTTTCCGGTTCTTTGTTTGGCGTATTTTGGATATCCGGTTTTATGTGGATCTCCTTTGCGATGTTTGGCTGCGGCGCCTGAGGCGCGCTTTTTTGCCCCTCTGTGTTAAATTGCGTTCTTATTTCCGGAGCGCTGTCAATAACGCTTTTTGTGCCGGTGATTTTTTCAAAAAATGATTTTTTTGTGTCCATATTTTTAATTTATTGATCTTGGCTTCGCATATGATAATGTATTTTTTTTATCCTTTCAAAAAGATATGAGACAAAGTGAAAAAGAAAGATAAGCAATACCATAAGGTATAAAATGGCCAGACTGGAATCTTCCAGCAGAGAAACGAGAATATTGAACATAGCATGGGATATCGTTGCCACTACCAAACCGAATGATATGAAAAGAAAATGGTTTTTTTTGTGAATTATGGAAAGAGCTAAAAAGTAGCCGACGATCGCCGAAGCCATAGCATGGAGAAATGTCGCCGTAAAAAACCTAAAATACAAAACGTTTAAAATGTCGCTCGGATCAGATGTTATTATGTATCCTATATTTTCCGCCGCCGCAAAGCCGAGCGCCCCTACTACCAAGTATATCATCGCATCCACCGGCTCGTCAAAAGTTTTTTCTTTTATTATCCTTGCTTTAACAATAAGATATTTTGTGAATTCCTCTATGAAAGCGAGGCCAAAGAATATTAAAAATGAAACGGTGCTGAGAATTTTAAAATCAGCCGAGCTTAGAAAATCCGGTATTGCTCCGTCGCAGTCTTTGCATTCTATCCCGAAATCCCGCAAAAGACGCAAAAATACCGCTTCAAAAAACAGCGCCCAAAGCGTTGAAAGAGCGCCAAGGAAAAAAACTTGCATCAGGACTTTTTTCGGCTCGTTATGGCCGTCTTTGTACAGGTAATATGACAGCCAGATGAGGCTCGGAATAAAGCCTAAAAATACAAGCATTGAAAAATATTGTATTGATTCAAGCATTTAAAATAGTCTTAATTTTTCCTCGAGTATTTTTATAAGATCATTCTGCTCCTCAAGCTTCTTTTTCTCTTCATTGACTATCTTTTCCGGCGCTCTTTTAATGAAGTTCTCATTTTCAAGTTTTCTTTGGATGACAGCCCGATATTCAATGGCTCCAGCAAGCTCCTTTCTTATTCTTTCAAGCTCTTTTTCTTTGTCCATGAGGTCGCCAATAGGGATGTAAACGGATATTTTTTTTATTATTGCTTCCGCCGAATTTTCCGGTTTTTGGCCGGACTTCTCTATTATAGCATCCGAAAGTCCGGCAAGAAACAATATTGCCGGCTTTGCGGAATTTAATATCTTTTCTTCCTTTGAATAAATGATGGCCGTTATTTTCTTGTTTGGCTCAACTTTGTATTCCGCTCTTAAATTTCTGACGGCGACGATAGTATCTTTTATAAGCGCAAAGTCTTTTTCCACACTTTTGCCGTTTTTTATATTTGTTTCTTTCGGCCAAGACTCAACGATCAAAAGATTTTTAGGATCTTTCTTAAATCCGGCAACCTCCCAAATATGTTCTGTCAGGAATGGCAAAAGCGGGTGGGCAAGCACAAGAATATTTTTTAAAATATCTTTCAAAACATCAGATTTTTGCGTTTTTGCGGTCTCTATATACCAATCCGCCAGGTCGCTCCAGATAAATTCTCTGAGTTTTTCGCCGGCGAGCGAGAGCTCTATTTTTTCGTAGTGAGCGGTTATCTCTTTTATAAGCGTGTTGAGCTTTGAGAGTATCCACTTATCCGGTATGGTGAGATCTTTTACATTTGTCGGTTTTGAATTTAAGATCGCGTATCTTGAAACATTCCAGATCTTGTTTGAGAAGTTTCTGAAACTCGCGATCTTTTCTTCGGAAAGCTTCAGGTCGTTTCCCGGAGAGTTGCCGATAATAAGCGAAAGTCTCGTCGCGTCCGCGCCGTATTTTTCCGACACCACAAGCGGGTCTATAACATTGCCGATCGATTTTGACATCTTGACGCCTTTTTCATCTCTGACCAGACCATGCAGATAGACTTTTTTGAACGGAACTTCTCCGAGCGCGTATTCTGACATTATTATCATTCTCGCAACCCAAAAGAAGATGATATCATAGCCGGTTTCCATCAGGGATGTCGGATGAAATTCCTTTAGATCTTTGGTTTTTTTTGGCCAGCCAAGTGTGGAGAATGTCCAGAGGCCGGAAGAGAACCAAGTGTCTAAAGTATCCCCCTCAGCTCTTATTTTTTTTGATCTGCATTTTTTGCAATGAGCGGGTTTTTTTGCTTGAACCATTATCTCCGAGCAGTCGCCGCAATAGTAGGCCGGTATTTTATGGCCGAACCAGATCTGCCTTGAGATGCACCAGTCATTCAAATTATTCATCCAGTGAAAATATGTTTTATCAAATCTTTTTGGTATGATCTCTATTTTTCCGCTTTTGACCGCTTCGATGGCTTTCTGTTTTAAAGATCTTCCGCCTTTTATTTTTTTATTGACATCAACAAACCATTGGGAAGAGACTTTCGGCTCCATCACGCTGTCGCAGCGGTAGCAGTGGCCGACATTGTGTTTGTGGGGCTCTATTTTTACCAAAAACCCTTCTTTTTGAAGGTCGTTGATAATTTTTTTTCTCGCTTCAAATCTGTCCAAGCCGGCATAATCTTTAAAATTATGATACTCGGCGGACTTTGCGTCTATCTTCGCTCTTTCATCGAAAATATCTATGACATCAAGCTTGTGTTTTTTGCCCAAATTAAAATCGTTAAAGTCGTGCCCCGGCGTCACTTTCAAAACGCCTGTTCCAAATCCGGTTTCCACATAAGAATCGGCAAGCACGGGGATCTCCCTTTGGGTCAGCGGCATCACTGATGTTCTGCCGATAAAGTCCAGATACCTTTCGTCTTTTGGGTTCACGACAAGCGCGGTGTCGCCAAGCATAGTCTCCGGTCTGGTAGTAAAGAAAAAAAAAAATCCGCCGTCTTTTATCGGGTATTTTATATAATATAAATTTCCATCCTTTTCTTTGTGATTGACCTCGTCATCAGCCAATGTAGAGACGCATCTTGGACACCAGTTGACCATTCTAAAGCCTTTGTAAATAAGCCCGTCATTGTACATTTTTATAAACACGGTTTGGACGGCTTCGGAAAGATTTTTATCAAGCGTGTAAGCTTCCCGCGACCAGTCGCAGGAAGAGCCCATCTTTTTTATCTGGGTTTTTATAGTATTTTTTGAATTTTTTACGAACTTATCAACTTCTTTTAAAAATGCTTTTCTGCCAAGATCCTCCTTTGTTTTGCCTTCTTTTAAAAGCAATTTTTCAACGACATTTTGAGTGGCGATGGAGGCGTGGTCGGTGCCGGGTATCCATAAGGCTTTTTCTCCGCGCATCCTGTGAAATCTTACTTCTGCGTCTTGTATTGCAAGCATCAAGGTGTGTCCTATATGCAAAACTCCGGTGGCGTTCGGCGGCGGCATCATTATTGAAAAACTTTTTTTTCTTGTTTTTTTATTCGGCAATTTATCCGGGTTGAAATAGCCGGACTTTTCCCAGATTTTGTATATTTTATCCTCAACTTTTTTCGGCTCGTAGACGGTTGGTATATTTTTGGGATTTTTGGTATTCATACGGTAAATAATAGCTTCTTTGACGACAAAAAACAAGATGCATTCACTTGGAGATTGAGTCTCCAAGTGAATAGTGTTGTGAGTAATTTTTATGATATACTTATTTTATATGGCGAAAAAATATGCTATTCAAATAAAGGAATGCAATGAGCCACTGGTGGATATAAAAAAAATATGTCCGAGTGTTGTTGTCTTTCTTGGTAAGGAAAGCACTGGGAAAGAAAGAAAAGCCTTTTTAAGAAAAACCGTTGCAAAAATGATCCGTAATGCCAAGAAAAAGTTGCCAAAAGGCATGACGTTTATCATAAGAGACGCATGGAGGCCGCAACATTTGCAAGAAGAAATATTTCATCAGTTTGTCAGCCGTTTTTCAGAAAAATATCCTAATTGGCCTAAAAAAAGAGTCGTTAGAGAGGTTAAAAAGTATGTTGCGCCGCATGATGGGAAATATGTTTCCGGCCATATGACGGGCGGAGCTGTTGATCTGAGGCTTTTAAAACATGGCAGAAGGGTGCCGATGAGGAGCTCTAAACTCAGCTACCAAGAAAATGCAAG
>JACQDS010000084.1 GCA_016200995.1 Candidatus Azambacteria bacterium
CAGCTCAATGAATCCATCAAAAGCCTTAATATTGACAGCGCCTCGACGCAGGTCGGAAAACTGCATCAGATAGACGCTCAATTGGCGGCCATTCAAAGATTAAGGAGCGGACATACCGATGCCGCAAAAATAATGAATGCGGTGGCAAAGTCCGTTCATCCGAATGTTTACTATGAAAAGGGGGATTTTGATCTGAAAAAAAACATTGTTGATCTTGGCGGAGTGGCCGGCAATCCCACAAGCCTGGCCAGTCAGGTCGGCATTTACACAAACAGCAAAGAGATATCCGAATACAAAGTCTCCAATGTTTCTTTAAATAGCAGCGACGGCAGCGTTAAATTTTCAGCGGTATTAAATATTAAGCTGTAAAGAGGTGGATAGAAGATACATTACAGGAACCATTTTTTTGACGATAGCGGTGATCTGCGCCGTTGTTTTTACCGAGCCGGAATTCAGGAGTATCGCCGTTATGAAAAACAGCTTGAAAACAAAGCAGGCGGAGTTTGACGGCCAGTATCTTTTGATACAGGAGGTGGACAATATCAATAAAGATTTTGCAAAGGTGCTTGAAAATGTAAATAAGGTCAATGACGTCTTGCCGAAATTCACAAGCATCGCCGATCTGCTTGTGCGGATGGATTATTTAACATCAAGAAACGGGCTTGTGATAAAAGATATCTCCTTTGACGGACCAAGCGACAGGGTGGCGGATTCCTCAAAATATTTGGGCGTTAGGGTCAATCTGAAAGTCGTCGGCTCTTATGCGTCATTTTTGAATTTTGGCAATGATATTAAAAACAACAGGCATCTTATGGATATTTCGCAATTTTCAATATCCGGCAATCCGATGATCTTAGAGCCGCAGACAAAAGGCAGAGGAGAACAGCCCGAACGAACATTTAATTTTGACATTAAGATAGATGTTTATTATCAAGGATAAGATATGAAAATATCGCTTAAAAATTTATTGCCAAAAAGCAGCCAGACAAGGCAGAACATTCTGATAGTTTTTTTGATCGTTCTTTCTTTGGCGGGATTTGTGTTTTTTTATGAGAGCTTCTTTAACAAGCCTCCGGAGTCTCCGAACGTTGATCAGCCAAAATCGATCTCCGGAAGGGTTATCACATCTCAAGAAGTTTCAGAGTCCGTCATCAATAAGATAAAAAACGACATAAAAAAGATGCAGGAAGAGCTGAATAATCCTTTTTATTCAAAGCTCCGCAATTTCGAACCTTTTACCGGCACAAGCACAATTGACTTTGGCAGGGATAATCCGTTTTCTTTGTAATTTTAACTATGGCTTCAACATTACTTGATATATTATTAATAACTCGCCGCATATCAGAATCGGAAGCCTCAAAGCTGAAAGAGGAGTTTTTAAAATCCGGCAAGCAGGAAGAGGATTTTTTGCTTGGCAAACTTTCGGAGGATGCGGTTTTTGACGCAAAAAGCAGATTTTATGGCGTGCCTTTGAAAAACTTTTCCGAAGATGTCAGCATAGATCAGTCTGTTTTAAACAATATACCGGAAGAGGTTTCGAGAAATTATAAATTCATACCATTTGCTATGGAAGGTTCGACTTTGCATGTGGCGATGGTCAATCCTCAAGACATCAGAGCTTCCGATGCCATCAAATTCATTCTGACAAGCAAAAATCTAAGCGCTAAAATATTTTTAGTCACAAATTCGCAGTTTGAAAAACTTTTCAAGCAGTACTCAGCTCTTGGCACCAAGGTTAAAGAGGCGCTGGAGGAGGTGGATGAAGTTGAAAAACAGCGAAGGGAATTGCAGAAGGCGCTTGCCGGCGAAAGCGAAGAATTAGCAAAGCTTGCCGAAGAGGCGCCGGTCAATAAGATTATCTCCGTTATTTTCAAGCATGCTTATGAAGGCAAGGCTTCTGATATTCATATAGAGCCTCTGGAGAAAGAAACCAGAGTGAGGTTTAGAATAGACGGCGTCTTGCATGCAAGCCTCAAGCTTCCAAAAGAGATCCACGACTCAATAGTCTCAAAGATAAAAATATTATCAAACTTGAAAATAGACGAAACCAGAGTTCCGCAAGACGGCAGATTCAGAACAAGGATAAACAACAGCCAGATCGATTTTCGTGTTTCAACATTTCCGACGGTTGACGGCGAAAAGGTTGTGCTTCGTCTTTTAGACCTTACTACCGGACTTAAATCTCTTGATGAGCTTGGGTTTATCGGGTACTCGGCTCAGGTCATAGACAGGGCGTTAAAAAAGCCTTTTGGAATGATCTTAACAACAGGCCCGACAGGATCGGGAAAGTCAACAACGCTCCAGTCTATGCTCGGCGTTTTAAATGAAGAGGGTGTTAATATCGTCAGCTTGGAAGATCCGGTTGAATATTATGTGAGCGGAGTCAATCAATCGCAGGTCAAGCCGGAGATAGATTACACATTTGCTTCCGGCTTAAGAAGCATTTTGCGTCAAGACCCGAATGTCATAATGGTTGGCGAGATCAGAGATTCGGAAACGGCCGCGCTGGCGGTGCATGCGGCGCTGACCGGACATATCGTGCTTTCAACCATTCACACAAACGATGCTATCGGAGTATTGTCGCGCCTTATTGATATGAAAGTTGAGCCTTTTTTGATACCTTCGGCGTTGAATCTTATTATCGCTCAGCGTTTGGTGAAAAAGCTCTGCAGTTTCTGCAAAAAGCCGGTGAAGCCGGAAGGCAGGGTAAGGGAGATCTTGGATGAAAATATAAGCAAGATGCCGGAATTCCTTCAAGCGGAACTTCAAAAACAGGAATTGCAAATTTATCAGGCCCCGGGCTGTCAGAAGTGCGCAAATAAAGGCACTCTTGGCAGAATGGTGATATTTGAGGTTTTGGAGATGACGCCTGAGCTAAAAAGTATTATAATAAATCAACAGGTCAGCGAGATGATCGGCGGCGAGATGAAAAGGCAGAATATGATAACGATGAGGCAGGACGGCATAGTGAAAGCGTTGAAAGGCTATATTCCGCTGGAGGACGTTTTGCAATCAACCATTTAATTTACAAATCAATAAATTTAAAAATCATGGATAACAAAAAAGTTTTGATAATAGAGGACGATTCGTTTCTTTCCGATATGTATAAGACCAAATTCTCTTCGGACGGTTTTGACGTCACAATGGCGGACGACGGCGAAACCGGCATCAAGCTTCTTAAAGAGGGCCTGAGGCCGGCGATCATACTTCTTGATATCGTGATGCCGAAACTGGACGGCATAGAAACTTTAACGGTTATCAAAAAGATGGATGATGTGAAAAACATACCGGTAATAATGCTTACGAACCTCGGCCAGAAAGAGGAGATAGACAGAGCGATGGCGCTTGGAGCGGCAAGTTATCTTATCAAGGCAAATTACACGCCTTCGGAGGTTGTCAAGAAAGTTTCCGATACACTTGAAAATAAAAATTAATTTTTGATTTCTTAAAATGAGCAATTTAAAAGAAGAGTTTGAGATGCTTTTGGGAGAGGTTGTTTTGCGGGGAGCTTCCGACCTGCACCTCTCCGTCGGCAGAACACCGCAATTTAGAATAGACGGTTTTTTAGTGAGCTTTGACGAATACGGCGTGATCACCAGAGAAAAAGGGGATGAATTTATGTCATTTGTTATGACGGAAAGCCAGCAGAAAAGATTTTTGGAGGACAAGGAGATAGACTTTTCCTATACGATAGACAATGGCAGCAGATTTCGTGTCAATGTTTTCTATCAAAAAGGCAATTTCGCCGCCGCTTTAAGGCTTATCCCAAGCTCCATAAAAACGCTTGACGATCTTGGCCATCCTCAGGTCTTGCATGACCTTATCAAAACATCGCAGGGTTTTTTCCTTGTTGTCGGTCCTTCCGGCCAAGGAAAATCAACAACCCTTGCGGCGATGGTGGATGAGATAAATCACCAAAGGACTGACCACATAGTGACGATAGAAGACCCGATA
>JACQDS010000082.1 GCA_016200995.1 Candidatus Azambacteria bacterium
TGGATAAACTGAGAGATGTTAGTTTTGATCTAAAAAGCTTGTTATAATAATTAAAAAATAAAAATATGCGCGAGCAAAAACCATTAAAATACACGCAGCTTGACGGCTTGTCGGAGAGACAGCTGAAAGAACACCACGATGTTTTGTATGTGGGCTATGTAAACAAGCTGAATGAAATAGAAGAGAAATTAAAAAACTCCGACAGAGCGGCGGCCAACGGAACATACGCCGAGTTTCGCGAACTTAAAAAAGAAGAGGTGTTTGCGACAAACGGCATATATCTCCACGAATATTATTTTGAAAACTTAGGAGGCGGCGGAACTCCAACGGAAAAAGCAAAAGAGATATTGGCGAAGGATTTTGGATCATACGAAAAGTGGGAGGAGGATTTCAGAGCTTGCGGTCTTGCCGCAAGAGTCTGGGTTGTTCTTGCTTACAATTTTGAAGATGGCAAACTGCGCAATTATGTATCCGACACGCACGACATCGGCGGCGTTTGGGGTTGTATGCCGCTTCTTGTACTTGATGTTTACGAGCACGCTTACTTTTTGGATTACGGCACAAAAAGAAAAGATTATATAGGGAAATTTATGGCAAATGTAAATTGGGATGAGTTTGTAAGAAGATACGATAAATTGAAAAAATAATTGATGAAAAACGGCTTTATAATTCCTGTGATCCTTGTTGTTTTTGGCGGTTTGGCGGCCGTGTTTTTCGCTTTTGGCAATTCAAACTCTGTTGTTAACGGCGATTCTGTTTATGATGACAATGTCGCCACGACCACACCTCAAATACAAGCTCAGAATTTTAAAGAAGAAACAAAACCGGTGATCTCTCACGTTAAAACTCCTGATATTATGCGAGCGGTTTATTCCACTATGTGGAGCGCAAGCTCAAAACAAAAAAGAGCATATCTTGAGGATCTTTTGGACAAGACAGACTTAAACAGCATTGTAATAGATGTCAAAGGCTCCGGCGGGGAGATGATATTTGATAATTTCTCGGATATTTCAAGCTTTATAAATGAGCTTCATCAAAAAGGCGTTTATGTTATAGCAAGGATAGTTGTATTTCAAGACAGCGGACTCGCAAAGACCAATCCGGAATTTTCTTTAAAAAAGCAGGACGGCAGCGTTTGGAGAGACAGAAAGGGTTTTGCTTGGTCGGATCCCGCCTCTTTGGGCGCCTGGGATCATGTGGTGGGAGTGGCGAAAAAGTCAATTGATGCCGGCTTTGACGAGATAAATTACGATTATATAAGATTTCCTACGGACGGCAACTTGCAAAGCATAGTTTATCCCGCGTGGGACGGCGTTGAGGACAAAAGCGATGTCATAAAAAGATTTGTCGCTTATTCAAAAGAAAAGTTGAAGGCTTACAGTCTTGAGACAAAGCTTTCTTTGGATATTTTCGGATACACATTTTTAAATGTCAGCGGGCTTGGCATCGGCCAAAAACTGACGGATGTTTTGGATAATTTTGATTATATCTATCCGATGGTTTATCCGTCTCACTACAGCGCGGGTAATTTCGGCTTCACAAACCCGGCGGATCATCCTTATGAGGTGGTGAGTCAGACGCTTCAAAAAGGGCTGGATTCTTTGGGTGAGAGAAAAGAAGAAGCAAAAGGAAAGATCAGGCCATGGATCCAGGTTTTTGACCTTGGCGCAAAATACACCCCGGCGATGATAGAGGCGCAGATAAAGGCTACTTATGATGTTTTGGGAGAAACGAACACCGGCTGGCTGATGTGGTCGCCAAGCAATAATTACGACGAAGCTTTTAGCATTAAACTATAAATAATAAAAAAGATAAATTAAAAAATATGAATAAGAAAAAAATAATCATTTCAATTTTAATTCTTTTGGTTCTGGCTCTTGCCGGAGGCGGATTTTATTTTTTTAAAAAACCAAAAAATAACAATGAGAAAAATATAAGTCAGCTTGAGGAGCTTAGAAAAGAAAAGCCGGATCTCGCGCCTTATATAGACGAAGTTGAGAAGGGGTTGAATGGGTTAAATAAAAATGATCTTCAGACGTATTCCATACTCGGGCTTGGCTGGAAAAGTTTTGCGGACCAAACGAAAAATCCGGAAGATTATAAAAAAGCGCTTGCTATTTACGAAGAGGCGATAGAGCTGTCAAAAAGAAAAAATACATTGTTCATTTTAAATGCCGGCAATATGGATGTTTATATCGGAGATTATAAAAAAGCCGAGAGTTATTTTGAAGAGGCGACAGCGATGGCGCCCGGAGACATAGACGGATACCAGAGGCTTATCAATTTGCATATGTATCAGCTGAAGAGCGACAAAGACACCATAACGGCGATATTTGATAGAGGTATTAAAAGAATGGTTGATCCGGCGCCGCTGACAAAGTGGAAAGAAGCTTACCTTAGGAACTTGGAAGAGAATGCAAAGTCTAAAGAGAGCAATTAAATACCTGATCTTTGGCGCGGCGTTTTTGCCGATCTTGATATCGGATAGTTTTTTGTTTCCTTTTGTCGTGCCAAGGACGGCCGTTTTTTACGCTTTGGTGGAGTCGGCTTTTCTGCTTTTTATCGTTTTGTGGATATCCGGAAAACTGCCGAAGCTTGATGTCAAGCAAAATAAAATATTTCTTGCGTTTTTGGCGTTTGTAGCCGTCGGGCTTGTTTCGGCATTTTTTGGTCTTTCTTTCAAGACCAGTTTTTTTTCCTCCATTGAAAGAAGCTGGGGAGTTTTGATGCTTCTTAATTTTGCTTTTTTCTTTGCTCTTTTGAGGCTATTTTTTGAAAGAAAAGACTGGCTTTTGTATTTCAAGCTTTCAGTCTGGACAAGTTTAGTAGTCAGCATCATAGGTATATTGCAGTATTTCGGAAGCGATCTTGGCATATCCATGTTTCTTTCCGGAAAAGGCAGAATATTAAGCACGCTCGGCAATCCAATTTATGTCGCTATCTACCTGCTTATCAATTCCGCTTTTGCTTTGCATCTGTTTTTTCAAAAAAACTCATCAGGAAAGTTAAACTATATCTACCTTCTGCCTATCGCGTTTAACTTTTTAGGATTTTTGCTCGCCGAGACAAGAGGCGCGTATCTTGGGCTTATAGGAGGTTTTTCTTTGGCCGTCTTTTTGTATATATTTTTTGGCGAGAATAGAAAAGTTAAAAAGCTTTTCATAGCCGGATTTTGCGCTGTTGTTTTCTTGCTTGCCTTGGCGTTTGCTTTTCCGGAAAATAAGATCATCAAAAATACGCCGATACTGGACAGGATATCATCAATAGCCGAGTCCGGCGGCAGCGTTTCAACGCGTCTCATAGGCTGGCAGGCGGCTCTGAAAGGCTTTGCCGATCATCCGATCTTAGGGGTCGGTCCGGAAAATTTCAACATTGTTTTTAACAAATACGTGACGCCGGAGTATTATCTTTACGCTACCACAGAGCCGTATTTTGACAGGGCGCACAACAGCTATCTTGATGTTTTGGCGACCGAAGGCGCGCTCGGCATTTTGGCCTACCTTTCTCTTTTTGTCATCTCTTTTTATTTTCTTTATAAAGCTTTTTTTGAAAAAAAGATCGGCCTCAATGAATTTATAATATTTTGCGCGATTCTTTTCGCTTATGCCATTCACGTATTTTTCGTTTTTGACGACTTAAACTCATTTTTGCTTTTTGTCGTCTTGATGGCATTTTTTGAATTTTCAAGATCTCAAAAAACGGCTTTTTCAGAAGGCGCTTTTTCAAATCCTGATGCCTTGCAAAAAACATTCGGCGTTGTGATCGCCGTTGTTTTGATCTTTTTTGTAGACAGCCTGCCAAGCAAAGATATCACCGCATCTTTTATAGATTTTCTTTACAGTTCGGTCGGCAGCTATGATGAAATATTAAAAGATAAAGATAAAGAAAAAGTTTTCAAAGAGAGTTTGGATATTGCCAAAAAGGCGATAGAAAAAGAGATCTTAAGAAACGCAAACGACGCGCTTTTGTATCAAAAATACGCCGCTTTGGACAACGCTTTTTTTATCGCTTACAGCGATAAAAAATATATAGATGAATCTGTGAAAAATATGCAAAAAGCTTTAAGCTTGAGTCCGCAAAGGCCGCAGTATTATCAACTCATCTCCGAAACCTATTCAATATCAAACGATCATGAAAAAGCGATAGAATATGCGAAGAAGGCGA
>JACQDS010000083.1 GCA_016200995.1 Candidatus Azambacteria bacterium
CTGGTCAAAGGCCGCGGATAAATGCATCAATGTTTACAAAAAAGTTTTAAATTTAAGCAAAAAATAATGCCGGATATCTGTTTTTATTTTCAAGTTCATCAGCCAAGAAGGATAAAGAAATATCCGATCTTTAGCATCGGCAGGGACCATGAATATTTCAATGATGATTCAAATACCGACTTAAACAACAAAAAAATATTCAAGAAGGTGGCGGACAAATGCTATCTGCCGGCAAACGCGGCGATGCTGGAGCTTTTGAAAATGTATCCGAATTTTAAGATCAGCTATTCTCTCTCCGGAATATTTTTAGAGCAGGCGGAGGAGTATTGTCCGGAGGTTCTGCGCTCTTTTTACAAGCTTGTGGAGACCGGCCAAGTTGAGATTCTTTCCGAGACCTACTATCACTCGCTTGCCGCTTTGTATTCCGAGGATGAATTTTATCATCAGGTTGATATGCACAGAAGATTAGTGAAAAATTTTTTTGATGTTGAGCCGAGGGTTTTTAGAAATACAGAATTGATATATAATAATCATATAGCCAAGCTGGCGGAAGATATGGGTTTTGACGCCATTTTAGCTGAAGGCGTTGACAATATACTTGGCTGGAGAAGCCCGAACTTTGTTTACAAGCCAAAAGGCGCGGAGCGCATAAAACTGCTTCTTAAAAATTACAAGCTTTCCGATGATATAGCTTTCAGGTTTTCCTCTCGCGACTGGGCGGAGTGGCCTTTAACAGCCGATAAATTCGCCCATTGGATCTCCGGTCACAACGGCAATGGCGAGGTGATAAATCTTTTTATGGATTACGAAACTTTCGGCGAGCATCAATGGGAGTCAACCGGAATATTTGATTTTCTCCGCGCCTTGCCGGGAGAGATTTTTAAAAATCCTGATAACGGCTTCAAAACTCCTTCAGAGGTCATAGACGCTTATACTCCTTACGACGAAATAGACATCCATAGGCATATCTCTTGGGCGGATGTTGAAAGAGATCTGAGCGCTTGGAGGTCAAACTCTATGCAGCATGCGGCGCTGGAAAAGATATACTCAATGGAAAAGGCGGTTTTGAAGAAAGATGACCAGAAGCTGACCAACGACTGGAGAAAGATGCAGACCTCCGACCACTTTTACTATATGTGCACCAAGTGGTTTGCGGATGGAGATGTCCATAAATACTTCAATCCGTACGAAACGCCTTATGATGCTTTTATTTCATATATGAATGCATTCAATGATCTTAAAAAAAGAGTTGAAGAGGCTTAATTGTAATTATTAAAAATTTATATGCAAAAACCGGATTTTATATTTGAAATTTCTTGGGAGACGGTCAATAAAGTCGGCGGGATAAACACGGTGATAGTTTCAAAAGCGAGAGAGATGGTTAAAAACTACGGCGCCAATTATTTTCTTGTCGGTCCGTATATCAAGGCTCAAACAGTCGGCCAATTTGAAGAGATCCAGCCGCCGGAGTATTTTGCCGGCATATTTGCAAGTCTTCAGAAAAAGGGCGTCAAGGCGTATTTTGGCAAATGGCTGATCGAAGGAGAGCCTTTTGCCATTCTTTTGGATTTTGACGCTTTGATGCCATACACAAACTCCATCAAAAAAGAGCTTTGGGATTTTTTCCAAGTGGATTCTCTGGGCGCAAGCATTGATTTTAATGAGCCGGTTGCCTGGGGTTTTGGCGTCGGCAAACTTTTGGAGGAGCTTGCGCTCGCTATGCCGGAAAAAAGGATTATCGGGCATTTCCACGAATGGCTTGCCGGTTCGGGGATACTTTATTTGAAGAACAAAAATGCAAAGATAGCTACGGTTTTTACAACCCACGCGACGACACTCGGTAGGAGCCTCGCCGGCGGAAATGTTGATTTTTATTCAAATCCGGAATCCATCAATGTTGAGCAGGAAGCAAGGACGCATTATGTCCAGCACAAGCACAAAGTGGAGGAGATGGCGGCAAAAAACGCCGATATATTCACCACGGTGAGCCAGATAACTGCCATTGAAGCGGAGTATTTTTTAGGCAGGAAGCCTGATCTTGTTTTGCCAAACGGCATAGATGTTGAAAAATTGCCGACAATAGAAGAGATCACAGAGCATCATTCCATTCAAAGAAACAGAATACGGGAGTTTTTGATATATTACTTTTTTCCTTACTATACATTTGATATCAAGCAGACATTATTTTATTTTTTAGGCGCAAGGTATGAATTTCACAACAAAGGCGTGGACATTTTCATAGAGGCTCTTGCCAGACTCAACAAGAAATTAAAAGATGAAAGATCAAAAAAGACGATTGTGAGCTTCATCTGGGTGCCGACGGCTGTCAAAGGCATAAACGAAAGGCTTGTTAAATCAAGAGAGTATTTCCGAGACATAATGAATTCCTTTGAGGAAGAACACGATGAGATGGATAACACTATCTTGTATTCTCTTCTAACGAAAGAAGATGCGAGGGTGGAGGATCTTTTTGATGAGACATTTTTGAGAAATCTTCGCAATCAGATAAAACGCTTGAAAAGCTCTGTCGGTGACTCTCCTCTGCTTGCAACCCATGATGTATTGGACCCAAACGACAAAATTTTAAGGTCGCTCAAAGAGCATAATCTTCTGAATAAAGAAGAGGATAGGGTGAAGGTGGTTTTTTATCCTATTTATTCAAGCGGATCGGACGGGGTTTTAGATCAGGAGTATTACGAAAGCATTCAAGGCTCGCATCTTGGGGTCTTCCCATCTTTCTATGAGCCTTGGGGCTATACGCCGCTTGAAAGCGCCGGACTTGGCGTTTCCGCCGTGACGACCGATCTTTCAGGCTTTGGAAGATACTTCAGAGACACGGTTAAAGACAAGGAATTTCCCGGGGTTTATGTCATAGATAGATTAAAGCGGCCGGATGAGGATGTGACGAACGACCTCTTGAATATTATGTACAAATACGCAAGCTCTTCAAGAAGAGACAGGGTGCAAAACAAAATTTCCGCATACAATCTTGCCGCCAAAGCGGATTGGAGTATTTTTGCGAAAGAATATTTTAAAGCCCATGAGCAGGCGTTGATAAAAAGATACAAATGATCGTTTCCCACAGATTTAAAAAAAACGAAATAGAAAAAGAGCTAGATGGAAATTTCCGGCTTTTGCTTGCCAATAGGATAGGCGGCTTTTGGTCATGGCAGGATGATGTTGAGTCAAGATATTCCGGATTTTACCACAGGCACAATGATAAGCTTTTTAAGTCAATAGAATCCATTAAGCTTCACGATAGTTCTCCAATTAAAAAAATACAAAATAATTTTTGGAATTTTGAACTAGAGAGAGAAAATGGAATAAAAGAATCTTTTTTCATTCCTTACGGGTTTGACGCTCTGGTTTACGAAACAAGCAGAGAGGTCTCTTTTGATCTTATTTTAGACTGCAAAGAAATGTTTGACAACTCAGAATGGGGCAGGAACTATTCTTTTTTTGAAGAGGATAAAAAAGTGATCATTGAGTATTCAAAATCGGAGAATGGAGCGAAAAAATACGGATTTTTTCTTGTCATTTACAGCGATAATTTCAAGTACAGGGTCAAAAAGGATTGGATCTTGAAAGATTACAAATACGATTTTAAAAGAAAGGATCCGCCTTTTTCAAGATATCTTTTTTCAGCGCTTGAGCTTGAGGGTTCAAAATTTGTTTTTGCGGTCTCAAAAGACAAGGCGAAAGCCATTGAAGAAGCAAAGACCGCTTTTGAAAATTTAAAAGAGTTAAAAAGGGATCACCAAAAAAGCGCAGTTGAGTTTGAGTCAAAAAACAGCGCCGAGATCTCCGATGAATGCGTTAATATGGCGTATCTAGCCGCTCAATTTTCGCTTTCAAATATGCTTGTTTATAATATCTCCGGAAATATCAGCGGCTTGTATGCCGGCATTCCTTGGTTTTCGCAATTTTGGGCGAGGGATTCTCTTGTCTCGCTTGCCGCGTTGCCCAAAAAAAGCAAGCTCGGACTTTTTTTAAATTATCTTGAGGAGTTTAAAAACAATGGAAAAATATCATCCTGCGGAGCCGGCTGTATGCGCGGCGCTGATGTTCACGGGCTTTTTTTCAAAAGAGCTGTGGAATTGATGGAGGAAAATCTTTTGACGCAAGATGAAATATTTGAGATAAAAAACATCTTGGTCAAGGAGATAAATGATATTTTAAAATCAAGCACAAAAGATGATTTTGCCGTCAATGGACCGAAAGAAACATGGATGGACACGGATTTTAAGGGGGATTCCAGAGACGGCATCAGAATAGAGATACAGTCTTTGCGACTTAATATGTACAATCTCGCCGCCAAGCTGACAGGGGAGAGAAGATATTTTGAGCTTGAACACAACCTTTCCAAAAAGGTGAGAGAGAGATTTTTTAACGGCGATTCTTTAAAAGACGGCATAGATGACAACGAGGTCAGGCCGAATATTTTTCTTGCTTTTTATTTTTATCCGGAATTGCTTTTTAAGCATGAATGGGAGAAGGTTTTTTCTCACGCTTTGGATCATCTTTGGCTTTCGTGGGGAGGGCTTTTGAGCATCTCAAAAAAGAGTCCGCTTTTTTGCGGTGAATACAGAGGCTGCCAGGAGCCGAACCAGAGCTACCACAGAGGCGACTCATGGTATTTTATGAATGATCTTGCAATGCTGGCTCTTAAAAAAGTTGACATGCACAGATTCAAAAAAAAGATAGAGAAGATCCTTGAGGCGAGCACAGAGGAGATATTGTGGTCCGGAATGCTCGGGCATCACGCCGAGATCTCTTCGGCGGATAAATTCGGCTCCAACGGCTGTTTTGCTCAAAGCTGGTCAGCCGCTTTGTATATTGAGGCGATAGAAGCCTTCAGAGCGAAAAACTGAAAGCTTAAAATGCACGATTTTTTTGCGCTTTGCGCTTTTCGTTTTTTTATTTTCTCTCAAGCATTTTCGTTTTAAGGATTTTTTCTTTTTTGTCTCGCAGAATTTTTATTGATATAATATCCCCAACATTTGTTTTGGCGACAAGCTGGTCGAGTCCGACGCCGTCTTTTATTGCTGTATTGTTAAATTCCAAAATGATATCATCCTCTTTTATGCCGGCTTTGTCGGCGGTTGAGCCTTTTGTGACGGCAAGGTCATGTGGCAAATGTTCTTTTATTATCCAAGCGCCGTAGTTTATAGGTAAATTGTATTTTTTTTGAAATTCATCATTTACTACCACATATCTTACTCCCAAGGACGGTTGGATTATTTTTCCGAATTTTTTAATATCTTCAATGTCTTTTTTTGCATTTGATATCGGTATGGCAAAGCTGATATTTTGGGCGCCATGCACCACCACCGCATTTATGCCGATGACCTTACCTTCGGTGTTAAGCATAGGTCCGCCGGAGTTTCCGGGGTTTATCGCCGCGTCGGTCTGTATAAGTCCTCTTAAGTTCTGAGCAACTTCATCGTCGCTACCTTCGGTGGAAACGACTCGCAAGAGTCCGGAAGTTATTCCTTTTGAGACCGAGTTATGGAACTGCGAAAGGGCATTGCCGATGGTTATTACGGTCTGCCCTATATGCAGATTCTCTGAATTTCCAAGCTCAAGAAAAGGCAGGTCGTTGCCGGAATTGATCTTGAGTATCGCAATATCGTTTATTTGGTCTCTGCCGATAATCGTAATAGGATATCTTTTTCCAGCTTGGGTTTCGGCGGTATATTTTGCTTTCTCGTCAGAAACGACATGTCTGTTAGTCAGGATCAAGCCGTCGTTTGAAATGATAAACCCCGAGCCTCCGCCGACAACGCGCTCTTTATCTTTTTTAAAGATTTTTTTATCCTCCTGCGATATGATAATATTCACAACGGCAGGGGACGCTTTTTTGACTATTTCTATTACCAATTTTTCTTCTTCTGTCATAGTTTAAAATATATAACTAAAATATATTTTAGCATAAAAATCTATATTTCTGAAATCCCTATACACTTGGAGACTCAATCTCCAAGTCGCGATTTCTTGCAAAACAACGAAAATATGTGTATGATTTTGAGTGTTCTGCCGGGGTGGCGAAATTGGCATACGCGCCAGCCTTAGAAGCTGGTGGGGGAAACTCCGTGGAGGTTCAAGTCCTCTCTCCGGCACCAAAAAAGCAGGATTGATCCGGCTTCTCTAGTGCTGTAATTATACACTTTGCGCGAACCTTTTTCGAGCGGAAATCGAACGAATGAATCAGCCCAACCACCGCTCGCTCCGCTCGCGTGTCCCGCAGAAAAATGTTCTCCGCTTTTTTGTCTTTGCGCGCGCCTGATTTTTTCTTCTAAATGGAAGAGAACATTTTTCTGCGGGTCTCTGCCCTCAATTCTTCGGGCAGGTGGCTGGGCTTCAATACGGACGAGGCAAAGCAAAACTATTTTTTGCGGGAGGAAAAGGATTTGCTTTGCCTCGACTCTTTTTTCAAAACGGCGGGGATTTGGTATCCGCCGCGCAGGAGGTGCGGGAGGAATGCGCGGCGGATTTGTTTTTAATTTTTGGCGGGTGGGCTATCTAAAAAAGAAAACCTCGCAGTCCATTCAGAAATCTCTGAAATAAAACTGCGAGGTTAGGGTTATTGATGAAAGAACTAGGGATAAAAGTAGAGATCCAGATCCCCAACATTCATCACCTTGGCGATCTTTGGGAAAAACGCCAGAGATTTTTCATGATCTGCTGAATTGGCTGCGGCGCAAGCGTCTGCGACGATGACAACTTTGAAATCGTCATCGTGTGCAGAGCGTGCCGCTGCTTCGCCAGCAAGATCTGTTGCTACGGCACAGATGTAAACATCTGTCACACCTTTGTCACGAAGTAGTTTTGTGAGTCCGGTATTGTGGAAGGCGCTGACACGGTTTTTTGTAATCACCGTATCAGAATCTTTCTTATCAATTGAAGCGTGAACTTCCGTTGACCACGTTCCCTCGGAGAGGATGCCGAATTCGTGTGCCTTTCCAAAGACTGGCGACGATTTCGGTTGATCGCTGTAGTCACCCTTGAACGCCAAGCGCACAAAGATAATCGGCAAATTTGCCGTGCGAAACTTCGTGATTACCTCATTCAATTTCTCGAATGTGTTGTTTTCACGAATGAATGAAGCGTATCCTTTGCCGGAGAGCTTCCCTTTGTCATCAACGATTTCGTTGATGAAGTCGATTACGAGTAGTGCTTTCATTTTGTTCATCTCCTTTTTTAACCC
>JACQDS010000002.1 GCA_016200995.1 Candidatus Azambacteria bacterium
ACAAAGGCTCCTGACCCCATTAACCCTATATCATTCAAAACAAAGGCTCCTGACCCCATTAACCTCAGAATTTGAATTATTTGTATCAACTTGGCGTTATTTTAGGATAAATAACATTGTTTTGGAGGGTAATGGCATTAAGCCGCATAAATTCATTTATTCATCACTTGGGAGTTTTTTAAAGAATAGAAGCGAACTCAGCGGAGCGCAAGAACCGTTTACCAAAAAAGAAGAAGCTCTTGCCGATTTTAAGGAAGGAGATCTGATCATTGCGACATCTGATAAAAACGTGAAAAATATGACCTCGTTTGTCGCTCTTGAGATCTTGTTATTGCAAAAACCAAACTTACAAAATACTGGCAGGTAAGCTTGATTGCATAATGGCGTAAGAAGGAAGATCGTTGTCGGTTAAAGTTTCTTGCTTATCTCATCGCCGGAGACGAGTTTTTCGGTGACGGAAGGCTCTTCAACTTTGAAAAATGAGTAGGATATTGAAAGGACGCCCATATAATAAAAAACGTGTTCAAGCGTCAGGACTAATGTTTCGCCGAATTCTCCTTGAATTTTCCATATTATCTCAAAAACAAGCTCAGAGAGATGGACGCCGGATAAAAGAATTATGCCTATAAAAAGGTATTCATAGCTTTCCGAAAAGTATCTTTTTATTGTTTGGTTTTTCGTCACTATGAATATTGAGAAAAACGAAACAATGATGGCAAAAATATGTTCAAGTCCGAGGCTGGAAAATTCAGGATAAAAAAATAAAAGAAATGGTATCCCTATCAGGGATATGAGTATGAATATGATAAATAAGATGTTGATTATTCCGGATTTCATTTTTTTAAATAAAAATAATTCTCTATTGATTTTAACATAAAAAATTAACAAAAGACATAGGTTGTATTGATGTCTAAAGAAACGCAAGCCTTATTTTTTCTATTAAATAATGGTAAGATGGAGGGTATGAATCCCGTTAGAAGCAGGTCGCGGTCATTGCTTTTTATCGGGCATTATATTTCTATAAGTTTTTAATTTTTATAATTTACATAAACTTATTGTTTATGGCGACCACGGCTTCTAACGGGATGAATAAGAAAAAGCTTGTTTTAATAGATTCAAACGCTCTTGTTCACAGGGCTTTTCACGCTTTGCCGCCGCTCAGTTCTCAAAGTGGCGAGCTGACAAACGCGGTTTATGGCTTCACGAGTATTTTGTTTAAAGTGATAAATGAGATAAAGCCAGATTATTTGGTGGCTTGCTTTGACTTGCCAAAGCCAACTTTTAGGCATAAAGAGTTTGAAGAGTACAAAGCTCACAGAGCGAAAACGCCGGAGGATCTGGTGCCTCAATTTGCAAAGGTCAAGGAGGTCTTGCGGGCTTTTGAGATCCCGATATTTGAAAAAGAGGGTTTTGAGGCGGATGATCTTTTGGGGACGATCTCGCTTTTGGTTAAAAATGGACACCCTGATATCCAGACGATAATTTTGACCGGAGATCTGGATACGCTTCAGCTTGTTGATGATAAAAATACCATAGTTTACACATTGAAGAAAGGAATAACGGATGTCGTGATCTACGATGAAAAAGCTGTGATGGACAGATACGGCCTCAAGCCGGACCAGATGATTGATTTTAAAGGTCTTAAGGGCGACCCATCGGACAATATACCGGGGGTTCCTGGGTTTGGCGACAAAACGACAACCAATATCTTGCTGGAATACGGCACACTTGAAAATATTTACGAGAATATCGGCGTAATCCCAAAAAAACTAAGCGATAAGCTTTTGGAATATAAAGATCAGGCATTTTTTTCCAAAAAACTGGCGACGATAAAAAGAGATGTCGGTTTGGAATTTGATATCAAAAAAGCTGAATTTGGAGAATATGACAAAGAGAAGGTCATAAAACTTTTCCGCGAGCTTAATTTTTTCACGCTCATATCAAGGCTTAATTTAAAAGGCGCTGCAGAAAAAAAAGAGGATAGAAAGGATCTAAAAATATCCGAGATCGACGATGATCTCAAAGAAAAATTGAAAAAAGCCGATTTTGCCGCCGTTTCATTAAATGACCAAAAGGCGGCTTTTTGTCTTGATGAGAGCTTTGTTGCGACCGCCTCTTTTTTGGAAGCCAAAGACATCTTGGAAGATGAGAAAATAAAAAAAGCCGGATTTGACTTGAAAAATATGATAAAAAAATTGCGTGAAGATGGTATTGATATGAAGGGCGAATACTTTGATGTTATGCTCGCAAGCTACCTTCTGTCCCCGGGGCTCAGGAGCTATTCTTTGGGGAAAACGGTTCTTCAGGAACTTGGTGATGATCTTGACGGAGAAGCGATGAAGGGAAAAGAAGCTTTTTATGTTTTTTTGGTCAAAGAGAAGCTTGAAAAAAAACTCAAGCAGGCAGATATTTCAGAGATATTTTTCAAGATCGAGATGCCTCTTTTGCGGATCCTTGCGGATATGGAAACAGCCGGCATCGGCGTTGACGCGAGAAAGATGAAAGAGCTCTCGCTCAAGCTTGAGAAAAAGATAAAAGAAAAAGAAAAAATAATTTACAGGCTTGCCGGCAGCAAGGAATTTAATATCAACTCGCCGGCGCAGCTTGGACCGATCATTTTTGACAGGCTGAAGATCCAGAAAGAAGCAAAGATCAAAAAGACAAAAACCGGCGCGTATGCAACTGGCGAGGAGGAGCTTGTAAAATACAAAAAAAACCACAAAATAGTGGAGGAGATCTTGGAATACAGGGAGCTCGCAAAACTCAAGAGCACTTATGCGGACGCGATCTTGAGCTTGATAGACGAAAAAACGAACAGGATCCACACAACATACAACCAAGCCGGCACCGCCACCGGCAGACTTTCTTCTCTGGAGCCGAATATGCAGAATATCCCGCAAAAAGGAGAGTTTGCTTCAGATATAAGAGAGGCTTTTGTGGCCGGCGAAGGTTTTAGTTTTGTCGCTTTTGATTATTCACAGATAGAACTAAGGATAATCGCTCACCTTTCTCAAGATGAAAAGATGATGGGGGTTTTTAAAGCCGGCGGTGATATACATACAAAGACGGCGATGGAGATAATGGGTGTTTTGGAAAAAGAGGTGACTACAGAGATGCGCAGAATGGCAAAGGTTCTGAATTTTGGGATCCTGTTTGGGATGAGCGTGAAGGGCTTTTCCGAAGCGGCGGATGTTGATATGGCAACGGCTAAAAAATTCATTGAGGAATATTTTTTAAAGTTTGAAAAAGTGAAAAAATTCATAGACAAAACGATAGCGGATGCCAAAAAAACCGGCTATACGAAAACCGAACTTGGCAGGAAAAGATGGCTGCCGGATCTAAAAAGCCAAAATTGGATATTGCGAAATGCGGCGGAAAGAATGGCGCAGAATATGCCGGCTCAAGGGCTTGAGGCGGATATGCTGAAACTTGCAATGATAAAAGTGGATGAAGAGGTTTTGCGAAAGCAAAAAGATGAAGAAATAAAAATGCTTCTTCAGGTTCATGATGAGTTAGTTTTTGAGATAAAAGATGATATAATAATTGATGTAGCCGGAAAAATCAGATCATTGATGGAAGGCGCGTATAAGCTAAGCGTGCCTGTGGTTGTTGATGTGAAGGCGGGGAAGAATTTATCCGATATGCGCTCTCTGAATTTGTCATAATTTATGGACGGACAAAACGAACAAAAGCCAAAGCGTTTTTTCTTGGGCAGGACGATATTTCTTGCTGTGCTTTTTATAATCATACTCAATTTCATTTTTTTAGCGCCGTCGCTGAATGAAATAAAAGACAGGGTTTATGAGCATCAGATAGAGATAACGGAAAGAATCATAACAAAGTAAATACATCGCATTATGTAGTAGCTTCAAAAGTCGTATCTTTTGATGATGTCGGGAAAAAGGGCGTTATCTACATAAAGCTTAATCTTGGCGAAGATCTGAAGAACTACGCGGATCATTTAAAAAATACAGAAAACGAATTTGTTTATATAGTTGATAGCTTTGGGTCTGTGATAGACCACTATGACGGGTCAAAAATAGGAAAAAGCATATATGATCTTAATTATATAAAAAGAGATTTCACAGGAGATCTTTATGTAAACAACGGAACTTATTCTTCAAAAGAAGGAAAAAACAGCGATGTGGAATATGAGTTTCAAGAAACTTACAAAAATAATGCCGGCGAAAAAATGCAGGCGACGGGCCGCTTTGTCGGGTCTTTGGGTGTAGCGGTCGTTATAGAGGAATTTTACAGCGATGCTTGGAAGGCTTGGAGGCAGGTCTTGATGCTTTCCACTATCGGCATAGCTATGTTTGCGCTTCTTTCAATCTTCCTTGTCAAAAACACCATATCTTTGACATATATTTCCAATGAGCTTTTAAAAAGAAAAAAGCATACGGAGGTCATAGTCTCAAATCTGATAAACGGCATCATTCAATACGATTCTGATTTTAGAGTGCTTCTTATAAATCCAATGGCGGAAAGCATGCTCGGTGTGAAAAGAGAGGATATAATAGGCAAGCAGATAAACACCAATCTTTTAAATGTGGATCCAAAATATGAATCGTTGGTCAAGGTTTTGTATCCGGCTCTTTCCGATGATGTCAGAAGGATCCCTTCGGAAAACGGCAAACCGAAGGTTTTTGAGATAAAGATCACAAAACCTCTTGAGATGGAGCTTCAAGTGACGACCATTTCAATACATGACAGAAGCGGAATAGTGAACGGTTATGTGAAAGTTTTAAGGGACATTTCCAGAGAAAAGGCGATATCAAAAACAAAGTCGGAATTCATATCCGTGGCGGCGCACCAGCTGAGAACACCCCTCTCGGCCATCAAGTGGATATTTAAGATGCTTATGGACGGTGATGTCGGCGCGCTTTCAAAAGAACAGAAAGAATTTTTGCAGAAAGGCTACGATTCAAATGAAAGGATCATTCAGCTGGTCGGCGATATGTTGAATGTCGCAAGGATTGAAGAGGGAAGATTCGGCTACGAATTTTATTATGTGGATGTGATCGAACTGATAAAGAAAAATATCAAAACGATGGGTCTGAAAGCGGAGGAGAAAAACATCAAGCTGGAATTTGAAGGCCCGAAAGACGAGATTAAGCCGATCAAGATAGACCCGGCGAGAATAGAGCTTGTCATACAAAATCTTTTGGATAATGCTTTAAAATATACGCAAAAAAATGGTAATATTTCAGTGAAGATAGAAAAAGCCGACAACTCATTTGTAAAGATCAGTGTTAAGGATTCCGGGGTTGGAATTCCAAAGGATCAACGGGAGAGGCTTTTCACCAAGTTTTTCCGCGGTTCAAATGTCATCAAGATGCAAACGGAAGGCACCGGCCTCGGGCTTTTTATAACCAGGAACATCGTTAAAAGGCATGGTGGAGATATTAGAGTTGAGTCTGAAAGTGGATCCGGAACGACATTTTCTTTCACTCTTCCGCTGGATGAATCATTGATACCAAGTAAAGAGAGCGATATGTCGGATGCGATCTCCCTTTAGCATATATTGACACGGCGCTTGCCATAAAGTAAGCTGTTAAACTATGAAAAAGAAAAAAGCAAAAAAGAAGATCATAAAAAAAGCGAAAAAAACGGTAAAAAAGCCTGAGAAAAAATCTCTAAAAATCGGGGAAATAAAAAAAGATATGACGATCTCCGAAGTCGTAAAAAGATATCCGCAGACAATAGAGGTTTTTTTCAACTACGGCTTGCATTGCGTCGGCTGTTTTGCGGCGGAATTTGACACTATAGAGTCCGGAGCGAGGGTTCACAATGTCAATGTTGAACATATTTTGTTTGATCTAAATGAGAAAATAAAATGAGCGGAATTTTAGAAGTGAAAAATTTATCTGTCAGCTATGATGGCACGCCTGTTGTCAGCAATATCTCTTTTTCTTTGGATGAGGGAAGGTCTCTGGCTTTGCTTGGACCAAATGGCGCCGGCAAGTCAACTATATTTAAAGCCATTTTGGGGCTTATCGCTTATAAAGGCGAGATAAATTGGATAAAAAAGCCAAGCATAGGCTTTGTTCCGCAGAGATTTGATTTTGATAAAAATATTCCGATGACGGTAATGGAATTTATGCTTTTGCACGCCGATGTGAAGTTCGGCTTCTGGTTTCCGAAAAAAGAGATATTGGAAGATATTGAAAAATCTCTGAATTATGTCAATGCGAAAAAGCATTTGAACAGAAAAATAGGAGATCTTTCATCCGGAGAGTTTCAAAGGGTTTTGATAGCAAGGGCGCTTTTTGGCAAGCCGAATGTCATGCTTTTTGACGAGCCGACGGCGGATATAGATGTTGAAGGGGAGATGACGATCTACCCGCTTCTTAAAAAGCTTTCAAAAGAGCTTTCTTTTACGCTTGTTTTGATATCGCACGACCTGAATGTCGTTTATGATTTTGCCGATGAAGTGATATGCTTGAATAAGAAAATGATGTGTGTCGGCGCGCCAAAAGTCGTTTTGACCCCTGACCAGCTCAATCAACTTTACGGTGAGGGTGTGGGATTTTACGTTCACCACAATCATAAACTTTGAATTACAAAACATCATCTGCTTCGTTCCGCCTCCGTGCCTCGCATCTGACGCTTTGTAATTCAAAGTTATAAAAGTTAATTTTTGATAATATGGATATCAATGTAATAATAGTCAGTTTAATGGTCGGGATAGCCGCTTCAATACTCGGGGTCTTTATAATTTTAAAAAGACTGGCTTTGGTTTCCGATGTTTTGTCGCATGTCGCGCTGCCTGGGATGGCGCTCTCTTTATTTTTTGGCGTCAATGCCTTTTTCGGGGCTTTTGCCGCTCTGCTTCTTGCGGTAGTTGGCATATATTTTTTGGAAAAAAGATCAAAGATATCTCTTGAGACGATAGTCGGGATATTTTTTACGATGTCTCTGGCTCTTGGTATGGTCTTTTTTGACAATGCCGAAGCTCTTGCCGAAGGGCTTTTTGGCAACATTGAAAGCATAACGCAATTTGATCTTTATATGGCGTTAGCCGTTGGTGGCTTTATAATATTCATCACTTTGATATTTTTCAGAAATTTTGCGCACACCACCTTTTCAAAGGAACTTGCTCAGAGCGAAGGCTTTCCGGTAAAGAAATTAAACCTTATATTTTTGATCTTACTTGCCGGCGTCATCGCTTTGGGGATAAAAGTCGCCGGAACTTTGCTTATGGGAGCTTTGACCATCCTTCCGGTTTCAATAGCCAAAAACATCTCCGGTAGTTTGAGAATGATGACAGTTTTATCCGTCTTTTTCGGCATCTTGCTTGTCGTGCTCGGCCTTTTGGCGTCGTCGTTTTTTCAGATACCCCTCAGCGCTGCCATTATTCTTTCCGGCGGAGTTTTATTTGCCATATCTCTAATTAAATAAAATGTATTTTCTAAAGCACTGGCTCCCTGTTTTTTTATGGTTTATATTCATATTTTATCTTTCTTCGATCCCGAATCTCAAAAGCGGTTTTGAGGAGGACTTTATACTGAGAAAATTCGCTCATTTTTTTGAGTATTTTATTTTGTCCGCTCTGCTTTTTAACGCGATATTAAACACCGCGCAGAAGCGGCCGAATTTCAGATCGGCCGCTTTTTTAAGTTTTTTGTTTTCTGTTTTGTACGCCGCTTCCGACGAATTTCATCAGACGTTCGTTGTTGGCAGGCACGGAGACATTAAAGATGTTTTTCTTGACTCTTTGGGAGTTATTTCAGGAATTTTTGCTTTTTATAAATTTAAGCTTATTTCCAGAGCCAAAGATGAGCAAGAGCAGAACAAGTGAAAAATGCGGCATATGGCCGATAAGTTCTACCGGTCCCATTAAGAACAGCGGAATGGTGAATATTATTGCGGTTGCAAGAGCGTTGAGCCTCGTGACGACTCCAAGTATAAATATCAAACCAAGCAGAGACTCAACAAAGCCGGCTGAAAGCACGAAAAGGTAATCGGAATACCAGCTGAACCCCAAGTTTTGCATAAAATTCCAGTGGTATATATTTAAAAATCCAAGTCCAAGCTCTTCTGATTATCGGAAAAGCGTACTCTTCATTGGCGAGAAAAAATTTATTTGAAAGATCGCCGGAAAGTTTCGTTATTCTAAAATGCTCTCTGCCGTATATGAGCGCGAATATGCCGGCGCCCAAAACCCACACCGCCTCAAACATATTTAGAAGCCCCACATAAGCGATCCCAAATGTCCAAAGAAATATTAAGACTATTGAAAAAACTCTCACAGAAAGCCCAAGCAGAAAGCTGAATCCGACAAGTGTTTCTATGCCAAGCAAAGTTGAATTTAAAAATCCTAAGTTTTTAAGATTATCGGAAAATAAAAATCCTTTGTAGGCCGCTATCAAAAGAAACAAGCCTATCACTATTGTAAATATTGACGCGGCTTTGTGTTTTATTGAATTAAGTTTGTATTCTATCTGTTTTGGAATGGCAGGGAAGCGTTTTTCAAGAAATATCCCGATAAGCACTATAACAGCGGAAATAATTATCCAATAGATAAAATAGAGCTCTGTATTTTCTTCCATTGGAACGCTCGGCAGTTCGCCCTCTTCGTTTACGAACCATTTAAGGTGCGCAGAGGCAAAGGATGGCAACAGCAAAAAAAGAGCTGCTAAAAGATAAGCTTTTGACTTGAGAAATTGAAGCATATTTATATGCTAATATTTATTATTTCATTATACAACAAAAAACAAAAAACCGCCATTTGCTCAGGGCGGTTTTTATGTTTTATTTATTTTGAAGCTTTTTCTGCGATCTGCGAGAATATTTCCGGATGCTCTTGGCCGAGATTTGCAAGCATCTTTCTGTTTATGGCGATATTGCTTTTTGCGAGGCCGCCGATGAGCTTGCTGTATGTTGTTCCATTGGCTCTGGCCGCCGCATTTACCTGGATGTTCCAGAGAGTTCTGAAATCACCCTTTTTCTTTCTTCTGTGAGCGAACATATAGACCCTCGCTTTGTAAAGCGCCTCTTTCATCTTTCCAAGCTTTGAGTTTCTGCCCCATTTGTATCCTTTTGTCGCTTTTCTAAGATTTTTTCTCCTTTTATTTGCTATTGTACCTCTTTTTACTCTGGACATATCTTTAAGTTTAAATTTGTTTGATTAACTTTTTAACATCTCTCGCGTGAAGATTTTTGGTTGCGTGCTTTTTTCTTGTCTGGTTGCCGGTCGCTCTCGCATTGAAGTGATCCTGTCCGGCCGCTCTTCTGACAAGCTTTTTGTTTCTTGTCAGCTTCATTCTTTTCGTGATGGATTTTCTTGTTTTTGTCTTGCCCATTTTATTTTGGTTTAAAGTTTTTATTTTGAAATCGTTATGGTAAATCCTGTCGGCAATCCTTTCAGCGGCTGATCTATTTTGTACCCTTCTTTTGGCACTAGGCTTAAAAATTTTTCAAATTTCTCTCT
>JACQDS010000006.1 GCA_016200995.1 Candidatus Azambacteria bacterium
AGCGTGTTTTTAAATCAAATGCTTTGCGGGGTGTTTTTTTTGTTTTGAAGTGAACTTGTGCATTAAAAAAAAAGCGTCTTTTCATTTTCTTGTTTTTATTGTATAAGAAAGCTATGGAAAACATAAAAAATATACCTAAAAAACCGGGGGTTTACTTTTTTAAAGACAAAAGCGGCAAAGTGATATATGTCGGCAAGGCGAGCATTCTTAAAAACAGGGTCTCGCAGTATTTTCAAAGCAAAAGCAAACTCTCGCCAAGAATTCAAAAATTAGTTGAGAATATTTTTGATGTTGAATTTTTAATATGCGAATCCGAAATAGACGCCTTGATACAAGAGGCGCATTACATTAAAAAATACAACCCAAAATACAATGTTTTGATGCGCGACGACAAAAACTACTCTTTCGTCGGCATAACAAAAGAATATTTTCCAAGAATCTTCATAACGCATCAGCCGGCGAAGTTAAAAGCTGATTACATCGGTCCGTTTACCGAAAGCTTCGCTTTGAAAGAAACGCTTAAAATGCTTAGAAAAACCTTCCCCTACAGACACTGCATAAAACTGCCGAAAAAACCTTGCCTGCAATATCACCTAGGTAGGTGTCTCGCGCCTTGCGTTTATCCGGAAACAAAAGCAAAAGTGAAAAAAAACATAAAATACATAAAGCAAATTTTAAAAGGAGAAAGAACCGCTCTTCTTAAAAAACTTGAACGGGAGATGAAAGAATTTGCCAAAAAAGAAAAATTTGAAAAAGCCGGAGAGCTGAAAAAACAGGTAGAAAACATCAAAAAAATATTTGCGCATAAATACACGCTTGAGAAATTCAAAAATATAAAAAGAGATGCAATAGACTGGAAAAAAGCGGAAGCATATATTCAAAATTTCTTAAACATAAAAAATAGCATCTCAAGAGTTGAGGCTTTTGACATATCAAACATATCAGGAAAATACGCCGTCGGTTCAATGGTGGTCTTTACAGACGGCCTGCCGGATAAAAAAGAATACAGAAAATTCAAAATAAAATTCTCCGGAGATGAGCCAAACGACCCAAAGATGATGCAAGAGGTGCTTAAAAGAAGGCTCAAAAGAAAAGATTGGCCGGAGCCGGACCTGATAATCCTTGACGGCGGAATAACCCAGCTCAATGCCGTCAAAAGTATCGCCGACAAAAAATATCTGATAATCTCGCTCGCCAAAAAAGAGGAAGAGATATATACGCCGAAAAATCCGATGCCCCAGCCGACAAAAAATATGCCGGAAGAGATAAAATTTTTCTTTCAGCAAATAAGAAACGAAGCGCATAGATTTGCGATAACATACCACAGGAAATTAAGAAGTAAAGGATTTTTGAAATAGAAAAATCTCCCGACGAATATTCGTCGGGAGATCATGAGGTAAGAATGTTTCTACCCCTTCTTTTTTGCGATCGGGGCAAAAACCTCTCTTGTCAGCTTCACCAGCCTGACGGCTGCCTCTTTGTGCTCAACCGGATAACCTGCCGAGATATTGCCGAAGATCGCCGCGCCAAGCGTGACGTGCCAGTCCTCACCTTTCTTTTCCTGCAGAAAGTTGAAGATGCCGGAAAAATCAACCGGTTTAAGAACGGTGGTCTTTTGCCTGTTTTTAAAGACGTGATATCCGACTTCAAAAACAACAGCTCCGCCATCCCTTGTCGTTCTTCCCTTGCCGTCTTTCCTTGCTGGCAGATGGACCTTAAAAAGCCCCGACGACGCGCCTTTGTTGATCAAGGCGTTAAGGTCGTTTGAAGCATCCTGCCTCGCAAGAATGCGAGCCGTCTCGCTTTTAGCCTCTTTGACCTCACCGATGCTTAACTCCTTGGCCTTTTTACAGACCTCGGCTTCAAGCGCCAGCTGGCTTTGGCATTTGTTGCCGGATTGAGGAATGTAAAAATCCCCTTTCCAGCGAAAAACGCCATTAGGCAAGTTGCCGTCGTTTTTAGCCTTCCACCTCCCAAACTCACTCTGGGAAAGAGAATCATACAGAGGCTTATTGCCAAAAGACTTGTCAAATGACAGCCTTTTGATGACAGCGCCAAACTGCCCATCATTTTCAACGGCTTTGATCTCCGCTATGAGCTGATAAGATCTCACAATCTTCTTTATGTGAGGCCTCTGGCCTTGAGTCGCCTGAATCTTATTTATGGCATCGTTAATCTTATCCATCCTTTCGGAGAGGATCGGATTTTCAATGCCAAAAGACTGCTTTTTGAGCTCAGAGAGAGCTCGATAAAGAGCGAAAAGCTCCTCACCGGCTTTTTTCGCCCATACCTCCTCTCCCCGACTCTTTTGCAGATCCGCATCAATAGCGGCTGTATCGTGCAAATTGCTGACTGCCTCCAAATCCGGCAATTCATCAATTTCCTGCTGAACATGAACAGGAGCGAAATTAGAAATGCCGGCCTCCTTCAAAGCAACAGCCAAAGCAGTTTCGTTTTCCTCATTAACCACGACCAACTGAGCCGTTTTAGTATTCATAGGTGTTCTCCTTTTTTAGTGAGAACAAACTTAAAAAAATATTTCAAAGTACAACACTTAATTTTAGCATATATTTTAAAATTTGTCAATAATTGCTTTATTTTAGCCATTATGATAGGCTTTTATCAATGAGATTCATAGCTTTAATAATAGGAAATGCGCTGGCTTTGTTTCTGGCCTCTTCCTACATAGACGGCGTTTCATTAAAAGGAGGATACGCGGAGCTTGCTATAGCAGCGGTCGTTATCGCTTTGATAAACTTCCTCTTAAAACCCGGCCTTAGGCTGGTTTTCGGGCCGTTTATCATATTAAGCTTAGGGCTTTTTGCAATAGTGATAAATATGATGATTTTATGGCTGGCTGATTCTCTTCTTCCGCAAGTGGAGTTCAAAACGACATCAGCGTTGCTTTTAACTACACTGCTCATCGGATTCATTAATTTCGTAGTTTCAATAGGATTTAAAACACACAAAAATGTTTAATATAGCTTTAATCACAATATCCGTTCTGCTTGTCGTTTCAGTGCTTCTACAGCAGAAAAACGCCGGCGCCGGCTCAATGATGGGAGGCAGCGGCGGATCGGAAAATATTTACCAGACAAGAAGAGGAGCTGATAAATTTTTATTTATCGCCACCATAATTTTAGCCGTTCTATTTTTGGGAGTGGCTTTCGCAAGATTGGTAATTTGGGGTTTTTGAAAAAACTTTTGGCTTTATCTCTTTTTTTCGGATTCGCCTCTTTGTGGAACATATATTTGGCAAAGACGGAAGAGATCCCCGCTTACGGCGACAGGTACAGCGAGGCGCTGGTCGGCGGACCGCAGTTCATAAACCCGATCCTGATATCCTCAAATGATGTTGACCGCGACATCTCCGAGCTTGTCTATTCCGGGCTTATGGAATACTCTCCGGAGGGAGATATAGTGCCGGCGCTGGCAAAATCTTATAAGATATCAAACGACGGCAAGGAATACACATTTTATTTAAGAGATGACGTTTCTTGGCATGACGGCAAAAAATTCACCGCCGATGATGTCGTTTTCACCATCTCCTCTATCATTAACCCCGACTATTCAAGCCCGTTAAGATCATCTTGGCAAGGAATAAGAATTGAGAAGCTTGACGATCATACGATTAAATTCATATTAAATAACACCTATGCGCCATTTTTGGAAAAAGCGACGCTTGGCATCATTCCGAAGCATATTTGGGAGCCTACTGAGCCAAAAAATATCATACTTGCAAGCGCCAACCTCAACCCTATAGGCACCGGACCGTACAAAACCAAAAAAATGATCAAAAACAAAGAAGGCCAGATAACAGCCTTTGTCCTTGAGGCGAATGGAAGCTACTATAAAAAAAGGCCGTACATAGATGAAGTTGAATTTGATTTTTATGACGATGAAGAACAAGCTGTGAATGCCTATCAAAAAAATGATGTTCTTGGGGTGTACAGCGTCTCACCAAAAAACAAATATCTGATTTTCAACAATTCCACACAAATACACAATCTAAACATTCCAAAATATTTCGCGATTTTTTTCAACCAAAACCAAAGCCTGATCCTTGCCGACGACAAGGTCCGCCAAGCTCTTGCGTACGCAACAGACAAAAAAGCGATCGATAAAGAGGTCTTTCTTGGTGAAACAAAACTCATAGACTCCCCGATACTTCCAAGCCTTTCCGGATATAATGACAATGTCAATAAATACCCGTATGACATTGAAAAAGCAAAGGGCATCTTGGCGCAAGCCGGCTGGGCTGACAAAAACGGCGACGGCATCTTGGAAAAGTCCGCAGGCAAAGGCAAAGAACCGGTAAATTTGGAGATAACCATCGCCACTTCGGATTTTGCCGACCTTGCAAAAACAGCCGATATGATAAAAGAAGAGTGGGCAAAAGCCGGCATAAAAGTCAATGTTGAAAATTACAGCATTGACGACCTAAAGCAAACTGTCATCAAGCCGAGAAAATACGACGCTTTGATATTCGGCGAGGTGCTATCTCACTACCCCGACCCGTTCGCCTTCTGGCACTCCTCCCAAAAAAGAGATCCCGGACTTAATCTAGCGCTTTATTCAAACAAAGATGTAGACAAGCTTCTTGAGGACGCTCGTCAAACGATCGACGAAAAACAAAGAAACGCAAAACTTCAAAAATTTCAAGAGATATTGGCAGATGAAATTCCGGCGATATTTCTCTATTCGCCAAATTATCTCTACCCAGTGAGCAAAGATGTGAAAGGCATTTCCGT
>JACQDS010000085.1 GCA_016200995.1 Candidatus Azambacteria bacterium
TCAAAGCCGAGTTCGCAAAGAAGCGGCGCGACTTTGTAAAATGCTTCTGGGGATGCGCCGAAAATTTGAGCGACCACAGGTCTTTCAATGTCGGAATACAAAAAATCATCAAGCAAAGCTTCGGCGCCGGCGCAAAGACCCTCCACCGAGACAAATTCCGTGAATATCAGATCCGGCTTTCCGTATTTTGCCGCAATAAAACGAAAAGAGGCGTCCGTCACGCCATCCATTGGCGCAAGCCCGAAAATGGGCTTTTTTAATTTTCCCCAGAAGCCATTCTCCATGTTAAAAACTAATATTTTCCCCTTCGCCCGGCTTTTTAGCGCTGTAGTTTCTCATCGCCTGAGTAATGGCATCTTTTATGTGGGTTGGACCGCCGACCTGCTTGAAAACAAAATCTCTGCTTTCGCTCGCCGTTCTGATCCTGATATCTCCGTAGTTTATCAATGTCGGCAAAATACCGCGGACATCAACCTCAATATCCTGAATTTTTTCAAGCTCAAATTCGTAAGTGACTCTTGAAAAAAGGCTCATCTGCTCAACCGAGATGACTCTTCTGTCGGTGAGGATCCAAACATCAAGATAATAATCCGCAAGCTCCATGAATATCGCAACAAGAAAGATGTGCAGAAAAAAGACCATTATGAAAAAAACCATTTTTATTAAGTCGACGGATTCGGAGACAAAAATAAAAACAACGGCAAAAGCGGCGGCTACAACTATAATGGAAAAAACCACCAAAGGCAAAAGTTCAAGCGCCAAAACAAAAGGATGCCTGCGGTAAACTGATATTATTTTTTCACCCTCTCTAACTGAAAGCATAATAATTGAAAATAATTGAAAATAATTGAAAATAATTGAAAATTAAAACGGCGGTCTTACTATGTCGCTGTTTGCCGGTAAATGGATCTTTTCCGAGATAAAGCTCGCCACGGCATCCCAATTTATTGAGAAAAAAAGCGAAAATTCAAAGAATCCCAAAATAAAAGACGTGGCGATAAAAGAGATAATCAGAAGATTATGCTGATTTTTAGTGAATCTGAAATTTATGAAATGATACAGCAAAACCGCGCTTGCCACGGCAAAAATGGAAAACATGACAATAAAGAGAAAAAATATAACCAGCCTTATCATTTTATCATTATATCACTTCTTTTGTTGACTTTAAATATCCGCGTGCTACAATCCTTCTGCTTTATTGTTCATTTACAGGAGGAGTTGTGAGTAAAGATCATGTTCTTGTATTGCCCTTGTTAAACAGGTTCCCTTTGAGCGCGAAAATTTTTTTTACATGCATCTTGGCGACACTGGGGGTAGGATATATATTCGCGATGATCCAGGTTTTTGAGGTTCACGCCGGAAGAGACGGAAAACCCGGACTTTCGGTTCAAGATATCAAGATAGCCTACAGCGGAAACAAATCCGATACTCGCCTTGAAGCGGCGCTTAAAGGCCCGATGCAAAGCATGCTACCGGAAAACGAACGCGCGTCTATCATAAACTGGGTCCGTTCAGGGTCGCAAAGGGAGGAATATGAAAGCAAAATTTCAAAGATAATCGGCGAAAGATGCCTTATTTGCCACGATGGCTCGGACCCGCACAGACCGAACCTGACGAACTTTGAAAATATAAAAGAGCTTTCCAAAATGGACACGGGAACAAGCATAGCAACGCTCGTGAGAGTCTCGCATATTCATATGCTTGGAATACCGGCGGCAATATTCATACCGCTCGGCTTTATCTTTCTTTTTGTTCACACAAAAAAGAAACGGGCAAAAGCGATAGCTCTGGCCGTACCTTTTATCGCGATATTTTTGGATATAGCCTCCTGGTATCTGACAAAAGTATCAGATATTTTCGCTTTTACGGTAATGTTTGGTGGCGCGCTGATGGCGATATCATTCGCTTATCAATGGTTCACCTGCATATATCAAATTTGGTGGTTTGAGTGCGATTCCGACTACTGCGACATTCCGTGAAAAACCAAAAAAGGGCGCCATTGCGCCCTTTTTTCTTTTCTTGCGAAACTTCCAAAGAGATGCTTCGTTAAAAAGTATCCCGCAAACCGAGGGCTTCGACTGAGCTCAGCCGAATGTCCGGGCATGGTGTCTCCCGCTGGAAACTTCCCTTAAAAGAAGCGTATTGTTGCAATGCAAAAAAAATAGGAATATTATGTATATGTGTCAAAAGGCCGATTTTTTATCAATTTAAAACATAAGATATGGAAACAACTATGAACAAACCGGAGGAAAAAACAGGCAAAGAATGCCAATGCTGGGGATGCAGAAACCTCTCCCATTGGGGATGCAAAGATCATTCCGGACACTACGGACATAAATTTTTCGCTGTCAGGTGGATCCTTGGGATCATCATACTTTTAGCCGTCTTTTCTTTGGGCGTTAAAATAGGAGAATTCAAAGAGTATGCTTACAAAGCCGGGGGCTACGGATATGGATATGATTACGGACACAACTATATGATGAACCCTTACTACAATACTTGCAACGGCAGTGGCTATATGATGCCATACGGCAACGACAGCAGATATCAATGGTAAGCTGAAAAACTCCACAAAAAAAACCGCTCTTACTATTTTTAATGGCGGTTTTTTTATTTCTGCAATATTTTAATTTCTGATCTCTATTGAAAATGTTATCGTATCGCCGTTTTTAATATTCTCTTGCTTTCTGATCTCCGCCTTAAGCTGATATTCACAAAATGCCAAGCCGCCATTCCCGAATAGAGCCAGATCTTCCCTTTCATTTTGTAAATTGGTTTTTTCATAAATTCGCAAAATTGCTTATAGTTAAAATATTACCACAAGCGAAAAAAAACCGCCAAAACGATTGGTCTTCCAACTTGGAGATTGAGTCTCCAAGTTAGAAGTTTAGTTTAGTACGTCTCAATAAGACTCTTGTCTCCTTTTTGAGATTTTATGCTATCTATCGGCAATTTCACATAAAAAGTCGTCCCTTTATTTTCTATGGAATCAAACCAAATGCTTCCGCCGATGCGATCCACGATAAGCTTTACAATATAAAGTCCCAACCCCGTGCCATTGATGCCTTTGCCCAAAATGTTGTCCGCCCTAAAAAGCTTTTTAAAGACTTTTGATTGCTGATCTTTGGGGATTCCATAGCCGCTATCCGATATCGCAAAAATAAAATCAGACCCTTGTCTTGTGATATTTATTTTAATTGTTCCTCCTTCTGGAGTGTATTTTATCGCATTTGAGATTAGGTTTTTAAGTATGATACGTATGAATTTAGAGTCAAATTTAATGGCTTCAACACTGTCATCATATTTTTTAAAAAAGTTCAGTTTTTTATTATTAAACTCCGTAAGTAGCTCCTCCAAAACGCCGTCTATCATCTCTTTCAGTTTTATTGGCTTTGGCTCTATGGAAATATTGTCTGATTCTATTCTTGAGATATTCAAAAGAGTGTTGATCAAGTTTATCAAGCGCTTATCCGCATCGTATATCTCCTGAACATATTGACGCTGCTTTTCCGTCATTTCACCAAAAATGTTTTTTAAAAGGATCTCTGAGTATAGGCCGATGATAGACGCCGGCGTTCTCAATTCGTGCGAGGCCAATGAAACAAATTCCGTTTTTTCTCTGTCCAGTTCTTTGTCTTTTGTTATGTCGCGAAATATTATGATGGCGCCGGTGATCTCTCCGTTTAAGATCACAGGCGCCGCCGTCAATGCTATCGGCAATTTAACGCCGCCTTTACTTATAAGATTGCAAACCAAGGTCTTCCTTTCTTTGGTTCTTAATGTCGCCTCCAGCGGATGCATTGCGCCCAAAAGAGCATTGCCATCTTCATCTTCAACTTTCATTTGCCGGTGCGCTTCTTTACCCATAAGGTCGCTCGCGTCAGCATCCAATATCTCCTCTGCGGATCTGTTCATCAGAATAATATGTCCGTCCTTGTCCGTTGCTATCATGCCGTCGCCTATGCTCAAGAGAAGCGCGTCATCAACTTTTTTTGCATCTTCAAAATAATCTTTAACTTTATTTATATCCCGCATATCGGACGCTATTTTATTAAGCGCGGCTCCAAGCTGCTCCAATTCATCGCCAGTTTTAACGTTGGTTGCCGTATAAAATTCCGCTCCGACAATTTTATTTGCGTTCTCGTAAAGTCTTCTTATGGGTTTGACCACCTTGCCGGAAGCTATAAAGGATATGATGCTGAAAATAACTATTAAAAATATTATTAAGTATAAAAATATGAATTGCATCTTGAGAAAATACAGCTCGGCATCAGGCGCGCTGAAAATATTTTTTTCTATGGAAATTTTCAAATTTTCTATGACAACTACGCCAAAGATGATCGTTGGCAACAAGCTGATGAACAAAAACAGTAAAAACAGCTTTGTTCTGATCCGCTTATAGATATGACCGCTCTCATCAAGCGAGTTGTCAAATCCATCATTATTTTTACCGGCAATGAGCCCGATCCATATTATGAGAAATCCTGATATAATGACAATATGAAAATACCACCATAATAACCCCCACTCTTTGTAAAAGAAAGGTATTATTGAAACGCTAACTAAAATGGAAAAACCGGTGTACAGATAGGCAAGAAGAAGCTTTCTCACCTTGATATACTGAGATACAAAAAACAACACTGATATTGAGATAAAAAATCCCGTAAAACCTATAGCAATATCTATAACGCTTGTCATTGCGTTGGCAGCCCGAGGGGAGTATATCAGCGAAATAAATCCGACGATAAGAAGAACTGCCAAAGAAAAAAATATTTTGAAATTGTTTTTATAAAGAAAATCCCTTGATTCTTTTATGGAAAATAACAGAAATGCAAGAATTAATGATCCAAAAAATAATCCGTAATGCTCTGTAATGTCAAAAATCTCCTCATTATAATTAACGGAGAAAGCATGAAGTAAAAATGAAAATCCAAATGTATAGAAAGCGAGAGCTATGATAAATATGATGGGATTTTTATTCTTCTTATAAGCCTTGTATGCAAAATATGCCACATGAAAAGCAAGCGCGCAAAGCA
>JACQDS010000087.1 GCA_016200995.1 Candidatus Azambacteria bacterium
ATTTTCAAGATCATCTCCGGTGATCACAGGATCTTTTTTTGCTATAAGCTCTATTTTTTCAGCCACCGCTTTTGCTACCTCTTTTGCATCGCCGGTGATTATCCTGACATCAATGCCAAGCTCCTTTGCTTTTTTTACGGCGCCGTAGGTCGATTCTTTTATCGGATCTGCCAGAGAAAACATTCCGGTAAACTCAAGATTGTTTTCCAAGTCTGCAAGGCTTTGATGTCTCTCATCTTTGATCTTTCTTGAGGCGACGGCGAATGTTCTTTTTCCGTTTCTCCCTTCTTCGGAGAGCCATTTTTCATATTCATCTTTTTTAGTTTTGGAAATGTTTATTGATGAATTTATTATGATTTCCGGAGCCCCCCTGACCACTAATATTTTTTCGCCGTTTTTTTCCAGTAATACGGAATTTAACCTACGGCTCGGATCAAAAGGGCATTCATCTATCCTTTTGTAAGTATTTTTATAATTTTCATATTTTGATTTTTTTAAAACCTCGGATATCGCTTGATCAAACGGCTCTGTCTTTTTTTCGCTGAGAGTTCCGGCAAGATCGGCGTAAAGGATCGTTTCTTCTTTTGAGTCTTTGTGGATCTCTGATACGGAGAGCTTGTTTTCCGTTATCGTTCCTGTTTTGTCGGTGCACAAGACCTCTATGCTTCCAAGGTCTTCTATGGCTGAAAGCCTTTTGACCAAAACTTTGTTTTTTGCAAGATGCAGCGCCCCTCTTGAAAGAGAAAGCGTGGTGACTATAGGCAACGCTTCCGGTATCACGCTGACAGCCAAGGCGATGGAAAAAACGACGAGCTCAATAATATTTGCTTGATCTCCTTTGATAATTATGTTTGCAAGAAAAACAAGTATCAGGGTTATTATTGTCATTTGCAGTATGAATTTGCTGAATTGCGAGATGCCTTTGTAAAAGATGCTGTCTTTGTGGCTGGCCAGCGTCAAGTGGGCTATACTGCCGAAGTTTGTGTTATTGCCGGTGGCGACCACCACTCCTTTGGCCTTGCCGTTTGTGATAGTGGTTCCGGAAAATACTATGTTTCCGGCGTCGTAAATATCTTTTGCTTCTTTTTCTGTCGGAACGCTATTTTTTTCCACCGTTTTTGATTCCCCGCTTAATATTGATTCATCAACGCTTATGATTTCTTTGCTTATTATCCTGATATCAGCAGGAGCGAGGTCGCCGGTCTCAAGAACGACGATATCCCCGACAACAATCTCTTTTGCGTCCATCATCTGTTCAATGCCGCCTCTTATGACTTTTGAATAATTGACCGCATAAGATCTTAATTGCTTTAACGCCTGGCTTGATCTGAATTCTTGGTAAAAGCCAAGCGAAGCGTTAGCCATTACAAATATTGCTATTATGATCCCGTCTGTCTTTTCTCCTAAAAATCCCGCGATAAGCGCCGCCGCCACCAAAAGGTAGATGAACGGGGATGTAAATTGCCTTAAAAGGATATTCCACCAGCGAATCTCTTCGGATTCAAATTCATTAAGTCCGTATTTTTTCAATCTTAAATCAGCCTCGTTCTTTGAAAGGCCGGACATCAAGTTTGTTTGATATTCAATTTCCACCTGCTCGGTAGTCAGCCGGCAGGATTCAAATGTGTTTTTTGGCATTTGTTTTAATTATATGTTAAAATTTGAAGCTATGAAAGAGGATAAAAATTTAAAAAATACATTTAAAGTTAAAAGGTCAAGGTCAGGGCTTGGTTTGTTTGCGGAAGATGATATTAAAAAAGGCGATTTTATCATTGAATATACAGGGAAAATAATTTCGCATGACGAAGCTAATGAAAAAGGCGGAAAATATCTTTTTGAGATAAACTCAAAAAGAACGATAGACGGAAGCGGCAGGGAAAACAAAGCAAGATATATCAATCATTCCTGCCGGCCAAACTGCGAAGTTGAAATTAAAAAAGACAGAGTGTTTGTATATGCGAAAAAAAAGATAAAAGCCGGCGAAGAGCTTTCTTACGATTATGGAAAAGAGTATTTTGACGAATATATAAAGCCCTATGGATGCAGGTGTGATAAATGCATCAAGAGCTAAGACTCAACAGGCAGTCCTTGTTCCTGCCATTTTAGTATTCCACCCGCGATGCTTCTGACGTTCGTATATCCCATATCTTCCAGCACACTTCTTGCCATTGCGCTTCTGCCGCCACTTCGGCAGATGGTGTTAATGATCGCATTTTTATTTTGAATAATTTCCGTCGCTTTTTCTTTTAAATGGTTCAGCGGTAGAAGGATGCTGTTTTTTATATGTCCGCTGTCGTATTCATCTTCCGTCCTAACATCTAAAATTATTATATTTTTGCCTTCTTTCAATTCATTGTATACATCTTTTACATTTGCCAAATCGTTCATAAATAATTTAAGTTATTTTTTTAATATTTTTAGCATAGCATATTTAAATGCATAAGTTCAATTCAAAACAAAAAAACACCCCGCAAAGCATTTGATTTAAAAACACGCTATCAAATTCCCCGGGGCTTCGGCCTGAGCTCAGCCGA
>JACQDS010000088.1 GCA_016200995.1 Candidatus Azambacteria bacterium
CCTGATCTTAGTACTCATCAAAGTTGGCAAATCAAAAGTTTTAATTAAAATTGACCTATTATATTTGAAAAGTGGCTTTATTTGCGTCTTATATTTTTCACAAAAACCCAAATCATTAAAAACTTCTAATTTCAAGATAAGCACATCAGATTCAGAGCCAGAGCCAGAGCTTAAGCCAAGCTCATTAAGAATTGGAAATTTCAAATAAATTCTAAACTTCTGCATCTTAAAAGCTGCTTGTAAGTCTGTCTTTTCTTTAAAAAAATTCTTTAGGTCATTCGTCAGCTCACCAAGGTCAATATTATTTCCAGTGTCCACAAAGTCTAAATCCTCAGAAAGTCGCGGCAACCCAAAGCAATGCGCAAGGCAAGTGCCCCCATAAAAAACTAAACCACTATATTTATCGTTTGAATAAATATAGTCCAAAACTAAAACCTGCAAGTACTCTTTAAGTAAATTTCTTTATAGAGAGCGGACTTATCAAAATTCTCATCAACGATATTTTTTAGAATTATTTTTTCTTTTCCCATATATAGCCTGTTATTTCTTTCATTTTTCTGGACCCCTCTATTTCTGCATATTTTCTCAGATCCTCTAAATCTTCCTTTTTTAAATTATCTGTATTTAGGCGCAATGCCAAAAAGGCACCTTTGTTTAAAATAGTCTTCTTTCTTAAATATAAAAAATCAAACAATGCTTTTGCTGCCGTTGTTTTGCTTATTAAAAAATCATCTTTTTTAATAATTTTAAAACCGGAAAACAAATCGTTCTTCATATGCCTATAATTAAAAAGTCCGAGTGCATTATTAAATTTCTTTGTCTTATTTTTACTAACCAAGGTAAATGCCTGTGTATTTTCAGTTACTATGCCGTATTCTGATAATACATACTCTAAGCTCAGGTAAGCGGGATCATACAAACTTACAGCAATAAACTCTAGGTATGAATTTATCTTATTTTCTTTTTCAGCTCGGTCCAAATATTTTTTTGAGACATACACTCCCTTTTTAAGTCTCAGCACCTCCCCCGCCTTCACAAACCTATAAAGTAAGATTTTTATATATTTTTTGTTTGTGCCGATACTGGAGAGATCCTCAATGCTAAAAAAAGGCAAGCCCGCAACAGCGTTTCTCACAATACCAGCATACGTTTTCTCATCTTTTTTCATATTAATATATTTCTGATAGTATACACATATTGTATACTATCAGAAAATTTGTGTCAAATTTATATCTTCATTATTATCTCCGCGAGCTTATTTTGATCATGCCTGATGAGCGCTCTGTTTTTAAGTATATCTCCTTTTTGTTTTTTCGGATTTGTTTTGCTTAAAAGATCCGCTCCGATGAATTTACGGCCTGATATTTTCCGCGCTTTATCAAAAAGCACCGGTTCGCCTTCATCTATGTATTTTTTAAGAAGCGCTTTTAAAGGTATTGTATTATTGTATATCACAAAGTCAAAGACCTTTGGTTTAATAAACTTTTCCATCCTGTCCACAAAGTCCTGAACCGTGAAGTTATCCGTATGGCCGTATTTATTCATTATATTGCAAACAAAAACTTTTTTGGCTTTTGAAGATATCACTGCCCTGGAGACGCCGTCAACCAAAAAATTCGGGATAAGCGAAGAATAGAAACTTCCCGGGCCGACAACTATCAAGTCCGCCTCTTTTATCGCTTTTATGGCCTTTGGATTCGCTTTTGCTTTTTTGTCAAAATATATTTTTTTCACTCCGAAACGCGATATCATCTGATAATCCGATATATCGCCCTCGCCATAGAGCTTCTTGCCGTTTTTAAGCTCGGCAACAAGCCTCACCTTGTCTAAAGTCACCGGGATGACAAGACCCCTGACCTTAAGCACCTCGCTTATCATATCAAGAGACTTATTGAAATCTCCGGTTATTTTTTCAATGGCGGAGATGAATAAATTTCCAAAATTATGACCTTTCAAACCCCCTTCGGAAAATCGGAAATTAAAAAGCTCGCGCATAAGATCGCTCGTTTCGGACAAAGCGACCAGGCACTGCCTGATGTCTCCGGGCGGTAAAACGCCGTATTCATCTCTTAAAATTCCGGTTGATCCGCCGTCGTCCGCCATAGAGACTATGGCGGTGAGTTCAACATCATCATATTTTTTCAAGCCCGAAAGCACAGTGAATGAGCCGGTCCCGCCGCCCATCACGACTATTTTTTTATTTTTGTTTTTTTTCATTTTAATATTTGTATCTGTCAACGACAAGTCCGTTCTTGTCTCTTAAAATAATAGTATCGTGTTCGTCTTTCCAAATATTTGATTGTGTTCCTAAAAATACGCGCCATTCATCCTGAAAAAAGTCGTAAAAATTTCTATTTTCATTGACACAGGCAGTATAATTCAAATGGTTCATCATATACGCCCGGCAGTCATTATCAAGCAAAAAATCATTGGTATCCGGATTTTGGCAGGCCGACAATTGCGATATCTTTTTCTGACAATATGAGGTTAAATTTTCTATATCCTTACTTGAAGGCCTTGGGCATTGACTCTGAAGTGGAGGAGAGAACTTATATGTGCTATTAAGATAGCCGACGCACTTATTCATCCTGAAGCTGTATCCGGATGGACTTCTCCCTGAATAGATGTAAGCTCTGCCGTTTGGATTTAAAATCACATCGCTTTTATATTCAAAGCTTGAATGGTTTGGTGTCTCATAAGCGTCCAGGATGTCGTATTTTGATTTTGTAGCGTCGCTTTCCAATGCCCATCCGGTTATTTTCATCGGAATCTTTGTTGCATTTGCCAAAAGAACAGACTCGTCACTAGAGGTTGAAGCTCTTGGCGAAGCTGAAGATATTCTTATATCTCTGAAAAATGGAGACAGCTTGACTAAAAATGCATGTTTTTCCGGTATCAGGTCAGCTCCGCCATCTTTGAATTTCGCTCTGATAAAAAAAGTATAATACTTACTTTCTTGAGGCAAGGTTATTATCCTTGATTGAGCTGATGTCGCCACCCAGTTTCTGTCAAAGCCTTCAAGGAATGTTTCAAACAACAGATCGCTCTGCGGAATATTTTTTCCGGCGATCGCCGTAAACTCAAAATCAACAGAAATATCCTCAATAACATCTCCCGGTTTTTTCTTTAAAATTGTGAAAGGATGGGAGGCCACAACACTCTGACTGATAGCTACGCCTTCATATATTTTTTTGATATTCTGCTCCGGAATATCCATAATGGAATCCCAGCTTAAACCAAGATTTGAAAAAGAAGCCTCGTCTTTCACCCAACTTTTCGCTCCATTCTTTACTAAATAAACTTTTGTTCCGTTTTCCTGCCTTATCAAAGCTCCCTCCGGATACCTTGATGCATTTTCCAAATTAACTCCCAAGGGATAAGCGCTTATACTTTCGTCGGAAACTATTTTTATCTTATCCCAATTAAAACCAAAGCCTGAAAAAACATCCGGATTTGTGATCCATCTTTTCATCCCATTCTCCATAAAATAGACCTTCTCCCCGACGCCTTTTACGAGCGATCCGTCTTTTAATGCCTCTTGAGCGCTAACGTGGCCGGAAAAAGCGAAAATTCCGGCAAAAACAAGCGTTAAAAATGCTATTTTTCTTGCATACATAATAGGTATATACTATTACAAAAAGAGACTATTCTCAAGCCCTCACTTGGAGACTCAATCTCCAAGTGAAAATTGGGATCTGAATTTATCAAGATATTCATCTTTTGACTTATATTCATATTCAAAAGATCTCTTTTTTTGATCTTTAAAAAAATCAACTATCTTTTCTGATATTGAGCTAGCATTGTGTTCGGTCAAGACCACGCCGGCTTCGCGAGCGTAGCCGACATCCGTTGAGACAACCGGCGTTCCGGCTACAAGAGCCTCAATTATCGTTCTGCCGTAACCCTCATAGTCAGAAGTCAATAAAAATATATCCGAGGTTTTATAGTATGAAGCAAGATCGTCCGTCCAATCTTCAAAAATAATATTAGCGTTTAGCGTTGAGCGTTTAGCTTTTAGCTTTTCTTTTTCCGGGCCATCGCCAACTATCAAAAGTCCGGCTTTAGGATATTTTTTTACGACCTCTTTCATAGCCTCAATGGCAAGCGGGATATTTTTTTCTTTGGTCAGCCGCGACGCCATTAAAATTATTTTTTCAAATTGCGGATATTTTTTTC
>JACQDS010000095.1 GCA_016200995.1 Candidatus Azambacteria bacterium
GACATCCGCTCCTTCAAAAATGTCGGTATTTTTCTTGTAGAAATTTTCCAGCTCTCCGGCGGAGTCAACCCCAAAAACCAATATTAAGTCGTACGGGGTGTTTAGAAATTTTGCCGAAACCGAATTTTTTTTGAGACCGGCGCCCTCAGAGCCAAGATAGATGCGTATCTCGTCATCCAGCTTTTCATATCTTAATTCGCTGACGATGTTATTTTTTGTGTCTATTGATATGAAGATCTCGCCGTAGTCGTCAATGTCGGAAGAGATGTGTTTTGGCGGGCGGAGAAAGCCGTATTTTCTGTAAGAGTCGTCCGATATTATCCGGACATTTTTATTTAGGCGTTCAAGCGCGAGAGCAAAACCCAAAACAGCGGAAAGAAGCTCAAGCTTCGGGTTTTCCGGAAGCACCACAAGAATGTTCTCTTTTTCCAAGATCTTGTTTTCCAGGCTGTTTCTCTGCATATTTTTATGTGTAAATTACACTACCGCATTTCTACCCATAAGGCAACCATTGACTTTTATTTAAAAACGTTGTATACTTAAATAATCAAATGTTCATTATATTAGATATTAGGAGGGTTTTATGAAAAAAGAGAGGATGGAGAGGATTTTGGATTCTTGGTCAAAAGCAATTCTCGGCGCGATCTTTATTCTGCTTTTATTGGCGCTTTCTGGCATGATCTCGGGCTGCGCCACGATGGAGGATACTAGGCTGAAAACCTTGACGATCGATCCATCGTTTAATGGAGTTTTGATAGAAAACAATTCACAGTATCTCCTCCAGGAAAAGGGACTTTTCAATATGACGCTGGAGCCCGGTGAGCAGGTGAGAGCTGTCGTTTACCCCGGACCCGCCGGCGCCGGCTGTTATGGGAGATATGATGGAGTGATGGAGGCTTACAGGATTGTGGGAAGAGCCTCCGGAGAAAGGGTGATCCAAAAATACTCAGAGATAGAGTATAGCCTTTATATAGACGGCAAGAATGTTCTGTATAAGGGCAAAAGCGTGGATGATTATCGCGTGTTCGCGGATGGATACTTCTATCCGCGTCCCCAAGCGACTCTCATCCCGCCCATCAGGGTGGCGATAAGATCCTGCAGGATAATAATAGTCAAATGATCTTAAATGATTTTTCCCCGCTTCGCAATCTGCGAAGCGGGGTGTTTTTTACTTGGAGATTGAGTCTCCAAGTTAAGAGTTAGACAAAAAATCGGTGTCAAAGTATAATATACGTATGTCAGATGAAATTAAAAAACCGGAGGAAGTGTCTGCGAAAGATAAAGAGCTGCTTGATTTTTTTGCCATAGCTTCCCACAAAATGCGTTCTCCGCTCTCGGGAATAAAGATGATGATAGAGACGATCAAGCGCGGATCGCTCGGCGAGGTGCCGGAAAAGCAGATGGAGTATCTTTCGGATATTCATAAAATAAACGCAAATATGATCGGTCTTTCGCTTGATATATTTGAGGCTTTGAGGCTTAAAACCACGACCGTCAACGCGAGCAAAGAAAAAATTCCGCTTTCCGAATTTTTAAAAAATATCTTTGAAAGGCTTGAGCCGGCGGCAAAAAAAGCCGGAGTGATGTTAAGAAATGAAGCGAATATAAGCGAATCTCTTGAAATTGAAACTGACAAAAAGATGTTAGGCGTGATACTTGAGAATCTTCTTTCAAACGCCATAAACTATTCAAAAGCCGGACAGGAAGTTTTTTTTGGCGTAAAAGACGATTCTGGGCGTCTGATTTTTTCAATCAAAGACAGTGGCATCGGGATCCCAAAGGATGAAAAGGAGAAGATCCTAGGCCCCTGCTACCGCGCTTCAAACGCCAAAGAGTTCAAGCAGCTTGGCACCGGCCGAGGACTTTATATCTCGCGTATGCTGGCAAAAAAGCTCGGCGGGGAGGTCTCGTGTGAATCCGAAGAAGACAAGGGCTCTGTTTTTTATTTAAATATTCAAAAAAGTGGTGTATAATATATTGAGAATTAATAATTTAAGTTTTCATTATGAATAGAGTGTTAGTTGTTGAGGATGAGGAGTTTTTGGCCAAAGCCTTAAAAGACAGCCTTTCCTTTGAGGGTTATGCGGTTGATGTGGTTGGCAACGGCGATGAGGCCATAAACAAAGTCAGAAGCGATAAGCCGAATATCATTCTTCTTGATCTTTTGCTTCCTAAAAAAAGCGGGCTTGAGGTTGTAGAGGAGATAAAGAGTGATCCGGACCTGAGGCTTATACCGGTAATAGTGCTTTCAAATTTAAGCGGCGACGCGGAGATAAAGCGCGCGCTTGAGATCGGCGCCGATGATTATTTTGTAAAATCCCAGCATCCCATAGAGGAGGTTATAGACAGGGTCAAGGGATACATTGAGGGCGCCAGGAAGCCAACAAAAAACGTTTCATTTTAAATTTTTAATTATAAAATTTCATCCGGCATTTTGTAATTGAAAATTGTAAATAGCGCAAAGCTCCTATGAAAAAAAAGTTAATATTTATCTTTCCTATAACAGCCATCTTTTTGTTTGTGGCCGCATACGAGATATTTGCAGCCGACGGTTCTGGCACAAACACCGTGTCGCCAAATTCCGTTATCAGAAGCTCAACGGGAAATACTTTAACTTTTACATTCATAGCCGCAGAAACGATGGACTCCGGTGAGGCGCGCATTAAAGCTCCAAATTCAAGCGGCTGGTCAACGCCGCAAGGCTCGGCCGGCGTGAACGGCTACACAACAGCTACTGTTTCTGGAAGCGGAACGGTGGCTTCTGTTTTGTCTAATGCCGACTCAACAACCGGTTGGACGCAGGATGATCCGGATGTTTGCAATGTCGGGTTTGGACTTGATACCGCAACTTTTAAAGAAGGCACAGGATCTATATATTGCAACAACACCGGCAATACCGGCGCTGACGCGACCGATAGCTTCGGCTTTGACTTTACCGCTCAAAATTGGTCAAGCTATACAAAAGCCGGCTTTTGGGTAAGATCATCCGTCGCAACGGCATCAGGAGACATTCAGGCGGCGATCGACAACAACAACGACTGCTCCTCGCCCATAGAAGAATTTAATGTTCCGGCTCTTGCAGTAAATACCTGGACATATGTAAAGTGGACATTTGCGGGCGCCGGCAGCACCAGAACCTCCGTGACGACATTTTGTTTTAATGCCGGAAGCAACAGCGCTTTTTATAATAAAAGAATATGGGTGGATGATCTTTTGATAGCTCCCGGAGCTTTGACATTTCCGGTGAATGGAGCTGACACGGATATAGCGGCTAGATTTTTGAGTTTGGCGACCGGAGAGATAATGACGGTCATTTATGGAAACGGCGGAGGCGCAAGCGGTGTTGCCGCTCCGAGCGTCGCCGGAAGTTATACATTCACGACAAGAACGAGAACCTCCTCCTCCGGAACCTTAACCAACATCTCATCATCGCCGGTAGTGACGGTAAACAATCCGGTGCCGACGACGACATCAATCTCACCGACGTCAAAAACCGTTTATGATAATGCCTTCACTTTAACGGTTAATGGAACAAATTTCGTTTCCGACTCAACGGCGCGTTTCAATGGCTCAAACAGAACGACGACATTTGTCAGTTCAACTCAACTCACCGCTTCAATTCCGGCTTCCGATCTATTAACCGCCGGAACTTTTAATATCGATGTGGTAAATGCAACCCCCGGCGGCGGCACATCAAACTCGCAAACATTTACGGTGAACAATCCGGTACCAACAACAACAAGCATCTCGCCGAATTCAAAAACGGTCGGCGATTCCGGGTTTACATTGACCGTTAACGGAAGTTTGTTTGTTTCAAGTTCCGTTGCGCGCTTCAATGGCTCAAACAGAACAACAACTTTTATAAATTCAACTCAATTAACCGCCACTATTCCGGCGAGCGATTTAACATCGGTTGGAACATTTCCTATAACAGTTTTTAATACAACTCCAGGCGGCGGCACATCAAACTCGCAAACATTTACGGTGAACGTCGCCCCAGACACCACCTCTCCAAGCGCGATCTCAAATCTCGCCGCTTCCAATCCGACAACCTCAACGGTTGATCTTTCTTGGACAGCTCCGGGAGACGACGGCAGTGTAGGAACCGCC
>JACQDS010000011.1 GCA_016200995.1 Candidatus Azambacteria bacterium
GGGAATTGAACCCCGATTATCGGCTTGAAAAGCCGGTGTCCTAACCATTAGACGATAGGGCCATTTAATTGAATGATTTACGATTGAAGATTTAAGAATGATATATTATTTTTCTTTGAAAATCAAGGATGGAGAGAGGGTTTTTTTGAGAGTTTTCTTGCCAGTCTTCTTGTTTAGTCGGCAATCGTAAAAGCGCATTGTCTTATCAGCATATCTTTTATTGAGTTGACAGGAGATGTCGTGTTTTCTATTTTATTTTTTCTGATCGCTTCAAATACTGACTTTTGGGTTTTTTCTTCGGTCTCCACAAAGGCGAAGCTTCTATCCATATAGTCAAAAAAGTGGGTGTCGGATGTCGCTATAATCGGCTTGTTGAATTTTTTTGCCGTGTTTTCCGCTTTTTTATTTCTGTTGAATATCTTTGAGTAAAACCAGGAAAGCTCAATGGCGTCTATCGTGTCTATATTTTTCTCCAAATAATCTTTCAAGCTGATATTTCCGTAAAAGTACGGGTGGGGAGCAACGACGAGTATTTCCGGATGTTCTTTTTTGTATTGCCTAAGATCACTGAAGTCGTAGATCTTTTCTGCATCTTTCTCACAGCCCAAAACAAGAAGGTGTCTGCCTTCCTTTGAAACCCTTCCTCTTTCTATGCCGATTTCTATGCCGGGTATCAAAAGAATGCCTTTTTCTTTCGCATAATTTTCAAGATCTTTTGTATCAACAAAAAAATCATGGCATGTAATGGCAAGGACATCAAATTTTAAAGATGCCGCCTTGTCTATCCCTTCTTTTAAGGAGTGTTTTATGACATGATACGGATCTTCTGAGCTATGGAAGTGTAAGTTTGTTTTTAATTTCATACATACAAGATTATACCTGATTTAAGTTTTTTTCAACACAAAAAAAACCCCCGACTGCTAGCGGGGGTTCTTTTGGATATCATCCATGAATTTTTTATATTCTCGATTTGCGAGAATAAAATATAGCGCGAAGCTTGAAGCGGCCATTCCCGCCAGGATCCAATAGGGCTGCAGGATAAGGCTTGTGAAAAAGTAAGTTTGGGCAATGAATACAAGACATAAAAGAAAGTGCGAAATTTCTTTCAATGCGTCCATCACAAGAACGTGAAAGGCGCTTTCGCTTTCAAATTGCAATATCGCGCTTGTTATTTCAAGGCCGATAATAATGCAAGCTAATGCCACTAGCTTAACCTCGTAATTTCCAACGTGCAATATATTGAACATTACAACAAGACTGAAAGGCCAAATCAATGTCTTTTTCATGGCGGCACCCTTTTAAATGAGCTAGAAAAATGCTACAATTATTTAAATAATAAGTCAAGATGTTCATGGAAATGGATACCCGGTATTATCTTAAGCTTTCAAGGGCTTCGGATCTAAAAGATAAAAAAGAAAAAAGAATTTACAGGGCGTTTGAAATTTTGCCGGGTGCTTTGTCTTGGTTGACCGTTTTGCCGAAACAAAAAAAAATATGAAGATAGACTGGATGACAAAGCTGAAACAGGAAAAGCATGGCTGGGAGAATTTTTATCATCTCATACTTTTGCCGGTTTATAACGAAGGGATGGATATAGTTGAGCCTACGATGCTTTCAATATTGGATTCAAATTATCCGAAGGATAAGATGATGATCGTTTTTGCCACTGAGGAGAGAGCCGGCGAGGCGGCAGAAAAGCTCGCTTTGGATGTTCAAAAAAAATTCGGCGATAAATTTTTCAGATTTTTAATTACAAAACATCCGAAAGATATTGAAGGTGAGATAGCCGGCAAGGGTTCAAACATCGCTTGGGCCGGCAAAAGAGCGAAAGAAAATATAGTGGATAAAGAAAATATTCCGTACGATAAAATAATAGTTTCCGCTTTGGATATAGATACTGTTTTGTGGAAAGATTATTTTTCGCGGCTTATGTATGTTTATCTTTCAACGGAAAATCCGCAGAGAGCTTCTTATCAGCCGGTGCCTTTTTATATTAACAATATCTGGCAAGCTCCGGCCATCGCAAGAGTGATATCTTTCTCGGCGACCTTTTGGCATACGCTTCAGCAGGAGAGGCCGGAAAGAATGACGACATTTTCCTCGCATTCAATGCCTTTCCAAGCGCTTGTTGATGTTGATTTTTGGCAGACGAATATGGTCTCGGAGGATTCAAGAATATTTTGGCAATGCTTTTTAAGATATGACGGAAATTACACGGTTGTGCCTTTGTATTATCCGGTGAATATGGATGCGAATGTTGCGCCAAAATTTTGGCAGACAATGGTTAATCAATACAAACAGCAGAGGCGTTGGGGTTACGGCGCGGAAAATGTTCCGTATTTTCTTTTTGGATTTTGGAAAAACAAAAAGATATCTTTAAAAAAGAAATGGCATTACGCATGGACGATCATAGAGGGTTTTCATTCCTGGGCGACAAATGCGCTGATCATCTTTCTTTTGGGCTGGCTTCCGCTTTATCTTGGCGGGGAGGTTTTCAACACCCTTCTTTTGGCTTATAATCTTCCGGAGATCACAAAAACGATAATGACATTTGCCATGCTCGGCATAGTGACCTCAATAGTTTTTACAATGATGATATTGCCGCCAAAGCCTCCGGAGTATGGCAGGTTAAAATATGTAATGATGATCCTTCAGTGGCCGCTTATTTTTATCACGATAATCGTTTTTGGATCCTTTCCGGGCCTTGAGGCGCAGACTCGTCTTATGCTGGGAAAATACCTCGGCTTTTGGGTAACACCCAAAATAAGAATTTAAAATATTGGCAAATTTCTTTGTCAAAAACTCCGGGCTTGTTCGCTGTACATTTTAGTACAGCTCACTTCACTCCTCGTTTTTTCCTCGAACTTTACTCAATATTTTAAATTCTATCAGCGTTTATTTTTTAAATTTTTATTCATCAATCTTAAATCGTAAATCATAAATCTGCTTCCTACTCAAAATGAACCTCTTTTCTCATTTTTGAAATTCTGTCAAAGATTTTAGGATATTTTGAAAGGGAAGGGTCTTTTTCCAAGATCTCCTTGGCGTCCTCTTGCGCTTCCGATATTAAACGCGGGTTTATCAGAGCCTCCATTGCGATATCCGGAATGCCTGATTGGTTTTTCCCGAAAAAATCCCCGGGCCCTCTTAATTTAAGATCATACTCGGCCAGCTCAAATCCGCTTTCGCATTTTTCCATTATTTTAAGCCTCTCAAGCGAAACTTCCGATGGAGATTCTGAAAATAAAAAGCAGTAAGACTGATGTTCGCCCCTGCCGACTCTGCCTCGGAATTGATGCATCTGCGCAAGTCCGAATCTCTCCGCGCCTTCTATCATCATTATTGTCGCGTTCGGCACATCAACACCAACCTCCACGACAGATGTTGAAACTAAAATATCATGTTCTTTGCCCTTGAATTCTTTCATTATTTTTTCTTTTTCTTTCGGCTTCATTTTTCCATGAAGCATAGCCACTCTAAGATGCGGAAATATTTTTTTTGAAAGTTTTTCATACTCATCTTTGACGGCTTTTATCTCTTGCGTATTAAATTGCCTATCTGTGAGATCAGCATCATCTTTATTTTCTATTTTTGGACAAACGACAAAAACTTGTCTGTCTTTTTTAACTTCGCTTTCTATAAAAGCGTACGCATCTTTTCTTTTTTCGCTTGGCACGACTTTCGTGATTATTTTTTTTCTGTTTTTTGGCATTTCGTCTATCAAAGATATATCCAGGTCGCCGTAGGCGGTCATTGCGAGCGTCCGCGGGATCGGCGTTGCCGTCATACTTAAGAGATGCGGAACAGACGCAGAACCGCGGATCAGCGCGGCGCGCTGATCTACGCCGAAGCGGTGCTGTTCATCCAAAATAACAAGCCCGAGTTTTTTAAATCCTACCTTGTCCTGTATCAAGGAATGCGTGCCGATAACTATATCAGCTTTTTTGCTGTTTATCATTTTAATGATCTCGTTTTTTTTCGGAGAGTATATCTCTTTAAGCTCCGGTTCGTAGACTTTTTGCGCCGATGCTGTCAAAAGCGCGATGTTTAGATTAAAGTCGCCGAGCACTTTTACCGCTTCGTAAAAATGCTGTATTGCCAATATTTCCGTCGGCGCCATAAATGCGGATTGCCAACCGTTTTTTGCCGCATTTGCGGCTGAAAGAAGCGCGACCAATGTTTTTCCTGAGCCGACATCTCCCTCAACAAGCCTGTTCATCGGGTAGCCTTTTTCAACATCTTTAAACACCTGCCACAAAGCTTTTTTCTGGGCGTCGGTCAGCTCAAAAGGGAGGGTCTTTAAAATCTTTTTTGTAAATTCAATGTCCGGCTTTATGGCTGGCGCTCCGAGCGATTCAAGCTGTTTTTTCGCATTGAGTATAACAAGCTGGATCAAAAAAAGCTCTTCGTAGGATATTCTTTTTTTTGCTTCCGCCTGCTCGCTTCTGTTTTTGGGAAAATGAATTTTTTCAATCGCTTCTTTTGCATTTATGAGACGCCTTTTTTCTTTTATCTCTTTTGGCAAAATATCCTCAACTTGGCTTGAGAAGGGAAGGGCGTTTTTGACCAAAAGCCTGATCCAGCGCGATGTGATTCCGCGAGTTTCAGCGTAGACAGGAACGAGCCTGCCTGTGTGGGTCGTGTCTTTTTCAAAATTAAAAACTTCATAAGCCGGATTTTGCATTACAAGGCTTTTTTGTTGAAACCCGACTTTTCCGGCTATGTTTATGGCCTGGTCTTTATGGATATTTTTTATCAAAAATGGCTGGTTGTACCAGATCGCTTTTATTGTTCTTTCGCCGTCGCTTATCGTCGCGCTTGTTATCGTCATTCTTTTTCTGAAGGCTCTCGTATTTTCAATGGAAAGAATTATGCCGGAGATCGTGCAAGTTTCTCCTATTTTGGCGTTTTTTATCTTGGTGATTACTGAAAAATCATCATATCGCCTTGGAAAATTAAAAAGCAGATCTCTTATTGTTCGCACATTAAGATGCTCAAGCTGTTTTGTTATTTTTGAGTTTACGCCTTTTAAATTTTGTATCGGGTCACTGATATTCATTAGCTAGCTTATAGCTTTTAACTTATAGCTTTTAGCTTTTTCATATCAAGCTAGCAGCTAAAAGCTGACAGCTATAAGCTGATGAACTTTTCCGGTATGTCGTATTTTGAATATTCTTCCAAAAGGTTTTTTCCGTAAAATATTCTTGAGATCGCCTCCGCTTCCATTTTCGCTCCCACTAAAGCGTTGTGCGGTCTTGGCTCTTGAGGCAAGCCGACATAGTTTAAAACCCTGTCCAAGCTGAGAGCCGACAAGCCGTCTTCCGTTGGTGGCGTGAAGCCTCTTTTGACAAAATCAAAGTAGGCGATAGAGTGAAGCTCCAGTATTCTGAAGTGAAATTGAAAATCTATAGCCGATCTTTTAAAAGATTCATTTAAAATATCCCTGTCGTAAAAGGCGTTTTGGCCGGCAAGGATTTTGTCTCCTTTCGCCTCGTCAATCCAAGCTTTAAAAAGAGTCATCACCTCTCTTAAAGTTTTTTTGTTTTTATCAAGGCATTGCTCTCTTGTGAAGCCGTTGACTGCGAGCGCATCATCGTCAATCTCGGCGCCTTCAAAAACCCTACACTCCTCGTAAAATTGCCTCGTCGGGTCGTCAAAATCCACAGCGCCGATGCTGACCACGGAATTTTTTCTTGAATCCAAACCG